>CAZGJQ010000042.1:0-15628 GCA_964525815.1 uncultured Oscillospiraceae bacterium | reverse complement strand
CAAGATCAATATGCTCTATGGAGTCATACCTTGTAAGCTCCCGTATAACCCCTCCGTCCCCTGCTCCGATTACCAGTACATTTTTTACCGACGGATGAACCGCCATGGGAACATGGGTTATCATCTCATGATAAATAAACTCGTCCTTCTCGGTAAGCATCATAAAGCCGTCAAGAGCAAGAAAGCGGCCAAACTCGGGGGACTCAAAAACATCAATTCTCTGGAACTCGCTTTTTCCGCTAAACAGCTGCTTATCAACTCTAATGCTCAGCTTCACATTCTTGGTGTGCATCTCCGAATACCAAAAATCCATTTATTCTTATCCCTCCCTCAGCACATTTATTCTCTCAATACTCATATCCTCCGGTCCGGTCATAAAACAGCCCTTACCTTTGGCATACCTGATGTATTCAATGATCCTTGGGGTGATTTCTTCCCCGGGTGCAAGAATAGGTATTCCGGGCGGATAGCTCATTACAAACTCGGTGCATATTCTGCCCTCGGTTTCCTCTATAGGCAAGGAATCCTTGTCAGAGTAAAACGCTTCCTGCGGGGCAAGCACCACTCTTGGGCTGATGTACTCATAATCCAGCATTCCTGCTCTGCCCTTTTTATAGAGCCGTCTTATCTCGGAAAGTGCGCCCACCAGCCTTTCAATGTCGCTCCTTCTGTCTCCGATTGATATATAAGCAAGTATATTACCTATATCCCCAAACTCAGTCTGTATGTCGTATTCATCCCGCAGAATATCATAAACCTCGATTCCGGCAAGTCCGACATTGAGAGTATTAATAGACAGCTTGGTTATATCATAATCGCATATTGTATCACCGTTTATAAGCTCGGTTGAATATGCGTAGTAATCTCCTATCTGATTTATCTCCTCACGGGCATATTCCGCCATGGACGTTACCGACGAGAAAATTCCTTTACCGTTAAGCGAAAGATTCCTGCGGGAAATATCCAGACTGCTGAGTAAAAGATACGAACCGCTGGTTGTCTGAGTAAGGTTAATGATCTGCCGCACATAATTATGATTGACATTCTTCCCGCACAGCAAAACCGAGCTCTGGGTAAGGGAGCCGCCCGACTTATGCATACTTACCGCCGCCATATCCGCTCCGGCTGCCATTGCCGAAACCGGCATATTATCTCCGAAATAAAAATGAGTACCATGCGCCTCGTCCACAATAACCCTGATGCCGTTTGCGTGTGCAAGCTCGGTAATCTGCTTAAGATTAGAGCATATACCGTAATAAGTAGGGTTGTTAACAAGCAGCGCCTTGGCATCGGGGTGCCTTTCAATCGCTTCCCTGACGCCGGAAAGGGACATTCCCAGCGCAATGCCGATCTCACGGTTTGTATACGGATTGACATAAACGGGTATGGCGCCGCACAGGATTAAAGCGTTTATGACGCTTCTGTGCACATTTCGGGGAAGTATTATTTTGTCCCCCTTCTTACAAAAAGACAATATCATTGCCTGAACCGCCGAAGTAGTACCGCTTACCATAAAAAAAGCGTGAGCCGCTCCGAAAGCATCGGCTGCAAGCTCCTCAGCCTCCTTTATCACAGATACCGGATGAACAAGGTTGTCCAGCTGCTTCATTGCGTTAACATCAACTCTCAGGCATTTTTCTCCCAGGAATTTAGTTAATTCAGCGTTTCCCCTTCCCCGCTTATGCCCAGGTACATCAAAGGGTACTATGCGCATATTATTAAGCTCCTTCAGAGCTTCATAAATCGGCGCTCTCTCTTGTGTCAATAAGTCTTTCATTTTTTTACTTTTACCCTTTTACTCAGTAAACATTTATGCCGCTGAATATCTCAATCATCTCTCTGCGGAGCGAATTTGTGATATTCAATCTGGTCTGAGGCGGCAGCTCGTAAACATCGGTGTTGAACAGATAGTTCTGCAGCTCCACATCCTTAATAAGCATTTTTGTATGAAACATATTGGACTGATAAACATTAATATCAATCGCATCGTACTTTTTTAGTATATCCGTGTTTATATAATTCTGTATGGAATCTATATGATGATCCAAAAACAGCTTTTTCCCGTCGATATCTCTGGTAAAGCCTCTTACCCGATAGTCCATTGTTATTATATCCGAATCGAAGCTCCCTATCAAATAATCAAGGGTTTGCAGCGGAGTAATCTCCCCGCAGGTAGCAACATCTATGTCCACTCGGAAGGTCGCAATGGAGTTGCCGGGATGAAACTCGGGAAAGGTGTGCACGGTAACATGACTCTTATCGAGATGGCTCACCACGGTATCTCCGCTCTTGGAGGCGATCATGGATTCTTCCGCAATCAAAAAGGTTACACTGGCACCCTGAGGGTCATAGTCCTGCTTTGATATGTTGAGCACCTGCGCTCCTATCATATCGGTAACCTTAAGCAGTATATTAGTAAGTCTTTCGGAATTGTACTGCTCATCGATATATTCAATATAATCCCTCTGCTCCCGTTCGCTTTTGGCATAACAAACATCATAAATATTGAAGCTGAGTGATTTTGTAAGGTTATTAAACCCGTAGAGCTTGAGCTTGTTTTCGATCATAATCCCATACCTCTTAAAATGTTAGTGTTTTACAAAAAAAATAACTCCGGTGCGCATTCAACACCCGAGCCGTTATTCTGCAAAAAAACGCAACGCTTACCCCAAAAACAACTCCACAATAATGTTTTGGATATTTGCTTTTTAAGATGCAGATTTCTGAGTCTGTAAATCACCGTTCAATTATACTGTCCTTTAAGGACAAAGCAATATCGTTACGGTAACTGCAAGAACTACTCATACCACTCTTATTGACCGTTTCACAAGTGTTGTGTATGCGCTACACATGGTTATAAAGTAACCAACTTATAAAATTTGAGCTTCTAACTCAATCAATAATGCAGCTTATCGCTGCCTTTCGGCATTTGACCCGGCTGTCCGTATGGCCTTAATTCCGCTCAGTATAAGGAACAGAATGGTCTAAGTTCTTTACGCTTACCGCTTTATTATAACGGATAAAACTCTAGAAACTATTGATAGTTTATAATAAATATAGAGTTTTGTCAATAGGCAATTATTAAATATGGTATTAACAGGTACATACGGCAAACAATGCTCTGAAATATAGCATGTATTCCGGGCATTGAATAAAAGCCTGTAATATGATATAATATTTTAGTATACGCAGTATGAGCAATATAATTTATTGTAATATTTTAATAGGAGGTTTTGGTACATGAAAAAATTCGTGCCATACGAAAAGCTCTCTAAGAAAATGCAAAAAGAGCTGTCTAAGAGAAAACGCACTACCTGGGGTTATCTCAAGCCTTGCACCCGTAAGAACGAGAACAAAAAAGCATACAACAGAAAAAGAGATCGTAAATACGAGGATGATATCCGTATGCGGGCTCTTTTTTAATGTCGGTAACAAAAAAAGCTCAATTCCCTCTCACTACTGAAAGGAATGGTTATAAAAATGAGACTTTTTGTAGCAGTTAATTTTGATTCGAATATAATAACGGCACTCAATGAATATACAGCGCAGCTCAAAGCGGCTGCAATCAGCGGCAGCTTTACAAGGAAAGAAAACCTTCATCTTACCCTTGCTTTCATCGGCGAGACCGACAGAGTTAAGGAAGCAACACAGGCTGTCAGATGTGTTTCGGTTCCCTCGTTTACTTTAGAGCTGAGCGAGGTTGGGGTATTCAAGCGTTACGACGGAGATATATACTGGATAGGCGCAAGGAAAAGTCAAGAGCTAATCGATTTACAAAATCAGGTGGTTGATAAATTAATAATGCAGGGTTTTACTCTCGAAAACAGATTTTTTACCCCGCATATTACCTTGGGCAGACGAGTTTTTCTGCATAGTGATTTTGCTCCTGTAAGAATAGATGCTTGTATGACAGTGTCTAAAATCAGCCTCATGAAGTCAGAACAAATCGGAGGCAGGCTGGTTTATAAACAAATATATAACCATTAATGAATGAGATAGGATGACTATCGTTTGGATTTTTGTTTTAATGCGGTTGTTTAAAATTGTATTTTCCTGTCGAAACTTTATATTATATTTTTGTTCAACATATTGACATTTGAAACAATATATAATATAATTATTTTTAATTAAAAACAGATTGGAGATAGTCATGACACATCGCATCAAACGCACATCATTAGCATTGTTTCTGGTTTTTTGTTTTATAGCCCTTACTCCTGTATTCCTAATAACGGCATCGGCGTCAGTAACCCATCCTCTTGACGCTTTTGATACCGATTCTCAGGGAATTGTATACGAGCTTTATACCGAGAACAATACCGCTTCCGTATATTATGCAGACGATACCATTAGCGGTGATATTGTAATCCCCGATTATGTTTCCAAGAGCGGGGTTACATATACGGTTATGTATATTGACTTTTACGCCTTCTTTTACTGCTCTGATATAGAGAGTGTTACCATACCGCAGAGTATAACCACCATAGAGGAAGGTGCTTTTATGTTCTGTGCGGGGCTTACAGACATTAACATCCAAAACGGTGTGGAAAAAATAGGAGATGCCGCTTTTGTCGGCTGCGAGAGCCTGACAAGCATTAATATACCTGCAAGTGTAACCGATATCGGGGAAGGAGTGTTCCTCGGCTGCTATGGTCTGGAGAGCATAACTGTTGCAAGCGGGAGCACAAGCTATTCATCCGATAACGGTGTTTTGTTCAACAAGAGCAAGAGTACCCTTATTCAATATCCTATCGGGCACACTCGCGAGTCCTTTTCCGTTCTGGGCGGTGTAACCGAAATATCTCCCTATGCTTTTTACGAGAGCATTTTATCGAGCATTTCCATTCCAAGCAGTGTAACTGAAATAGGCATGCTTGCATTCTTTGAGTGCTATAATCTCACGAGCATAACAGTAGACAGCTCAAGTCAGAATTATTCAAACGATACCTTCGGAGTATTGTTCGATAAGGACAAAAAAACACTCATTCATTATCCTATCGGCAAAACGGAAACCGAATATATAATTCCAAACGGAGTTGAGACAATTGATGCTGTTGCCTTTTATTTTTGCGAAAGTTTGACAGCTATTACCTTCCCGCAAGGTCTGAACAAAATTGGAGAAGGAGCGTTTTGGTACTGCACAGGTCTGTCTGACATTAGCCTTCCCGATAGTGTTGACTATATCGGTATGGATGCATTTTATTTAACAGATTGGTACGAAAACCAGCCGAACGGGCTTATATATGCAGGTAAGGTTGCTTATGAATACAAGGGTAATATGCCTCCTAACACAACCATAACCCTGCTCGACGGAACAAAAGGTATAGCAGAGGGCGCCTTTTTCCTCTGCGACAGGCTCGTAGGAATAAATATTCCTGACAGCGTTACTGTTATCGGTGACGGTGCATTCTGGGGATGCGATAGTCTTGTTGATGTAATAATACCGAGGAGCGTATCAAATATCGGTGAAGATACCTTTTCCGGCTGCGAAGATATTGTCTTGAATGTATACAGAGCGTCCTATGCGCATAATTACGCGCAGGAGAACGATATTCCCTTTGTTTTAATTCAAGTTGACTGGGAGATTATCTTCGAGGAGGATTATGCAGTCGGTATCATTGACGAGAGAAGCGTTGACGATATAATAGCAAAGCTTGATTCCACCGTAGTTGTAAAAAACATTGACGGAGATATCATTACAGGCGATGCTAAGGTGGGAACGGGCTGTACAATCAGCTATAACGGCAATGATTATACGGTTATTGTAAAGGGCGACACCAACGGTGACGGAATTGTAAACGCCAAGGACTATCTTGCGATAAAAAGAGCGTTCCTCGGCACACTTCAGTTGACCGAGACTCAACTAAAGGCCGCCTGCTTGGAGGATACGGAGCTCCCCACCTCAAAGGATTATCTCAGAATAAAGCGTCACTTCCTCGGTACGTTTAATATTTACGAATAAACCAAGCTAAAAAATATAACGGACTGCACCTTACTGTGCAGTCCGCATTTTTATAGAATTAAAACGGCTTTGAGTCCTTTAGCTCTACAATTTGAATAAAGGAGTTCTCCCTCTTATAATCCTTACAGAAATACCCTGTTCTGACAAACTGGAACCTCTCCCCCGCTTTTGCGTTTACAAGTGATTTCTCCAGCATGCAGCCCTTCTTTACGGTTACCGAGCTCTTGTTGAGATATTCGTCACAGGTCTCGTCATCTACAATTTCTCCGGTGTTCTCAATAGTAAAGAGCTTGTCGTAAATGAAAACATCGGACTCAATGCACTCGGACGTTGACACCCAGTGTATCGTTCCCTTAACCTTGCGTCCGTCCACAGGCTTATTGTTTTTGCTCTCAAGGTCGGCGGTGCAGATTATCTCCTTAATACCTCCGTCCTCGTTCCTGACGATATTTTTGTATTTAATTATATAGGCACCCATAAGCCTAACCTCTCCATCCGGCTTAAGTCGGAAAAACTTGGGAGGAGGCTCAAGGGAAAAATCATCGGCATCAATATACAGCTCCTTTGTAAAAGCAACGCTGCGCTTTCCCGCATTCTCATCGTTCGGGTTGTTGGAGACCTCAAATAGTTCGGTTTTGTCCTCCGGATAATTCTCTATAACCACCTTGATTGGGTCAAGTACGGCTATCCTGCGCTGAGCGGTACGGTTCAGCTCGTCCCTTATGCAATGCTCCAAAAGTGCTATATCCACAATCGAGTAAGCCTTGGCTACACCCGCACGCCTGATGAAGTCAAAAATAGCGCTCGGTGTGTATCCTCTGCGACGCAGAGCGCAAAGGGTAGGCATTCTGGGATCGTCCCAGCCTTCCACTACACCTGTTTCCACAAAGCGGCGAAGGTACCGCTTTCCCATTACAGTATAGGTTATATAGAGCTTTGCGAACTCGTACTGATGCGGCTCTTTTTCGAACCCGATATTTTTAACCACCCAGTCATACAGCGGGCGGTTGTTCTCAAACTCAATAGAGCACATGGAATGGGTAATGCCCTCAAGCGCATCCTGTATCGGGTGTGCAAAATCATACATCGGATATATATGCCATTTGTCCCCCTGTCTGTGGTGCTTAGAGTGTAAAATCCGATAAATCGCAGGGTCACGCAGTGTCATATTTGGGGAGGACATATCAATCCTTGCACGCAATGTACACGCACCGCTCGGGAAATCACCGTTCTTCATCCTCTCAAAAAGCAGGAGATTCTCCTCAACGCTTCTGTTTCTGTAAGGGCTCTCCCTGCCCGGCTCGGTTAAGGTTCCCCGGTATTCCCTCATCTGCTCCGGAGTAAGGTCGCATACAAACGCTTTTCCGTCTCTTATCAGCTTGACCGCAAACTCATAGCACTTGTCGAAGTAATCACTGCCATAGTAAATTCCGTCGGGCTCTTCCCCGATAAGCCATACTATGTCCTCATATATGGAACGAACGAACTCCTCGTCTTCCTTGGTGGGATTTGTGTCGTCATACCTGAGATTGAACCTGCCACCGTATTTTTTTGCGGCGGTATAATTAATGTATATCGCCTTTGCGCTGCCAATATGCAGGTATCCGTTAGGCTCCGGCGGAAAACGGGTCTGAATCTCCGTAACCTTCCCGCTCTCAAGGTCTGCCTCAATGATGTCATACAAAAAATTCTTTATATCCTCCATGCGTAAATCCGCTCCTTAAACATTTTCTATATAATCCCTAAGTCTCCTTCGGCACTCGTCCTCACCGAGTATCTGCATTACCGTGTATAGATCCGGAGAGCTGAGTCTTCCGGTTATCGCAAGCCGGATAAACATGCTTATATCCCCAACATGTCCCTTCCAGCCTTCCGGATTTTGCTTATACTCCTTAGTGTTGGGACAAAAACCAACCTTTTCGGCTACTGCTTTCACCTTTTTAAACCAAGCATCCTTGTCGTCAGAATGTTGATATACATTCAGATATTCTATGATTGCGGCTTGTACATCGCTTTTTCCAAACTCTCCCTCGGGCTCCTCAGTCACTGCGAAGTACTCGTTGAAGAAGAATCCGATAAAGGGCTTGAGCTCGCTCCACATGCCAAAATCCTTACGGGGCTTCTTCCCTCCCCTTCCGATTGAAAGAATATCAAGGGTATATTGCGGATTACGGGTTATTACCTTATAGAACTCCTTGTCATAATCATTGCTCCAAGCGGCAAGACGGTCATACACCTGTCCGGCACTCATTCTCGAAACAACGTTCCTGCTTACATCCGCAAGCTTCACAAGGTCGAACAGGGAGCCCGACGCACTCATTTTCTTTATGGAGAACGGAAAGTCTGCGAGCGGAGCATCCGGATTTGCCCTGCGCCAGTCCTCAAAGTTGGAGTTCAGCAAGGTCATAACATACTCAAGCACAGCTTCGGGTGCGTATCCGTCCGATATATAGGAGGTCAGACCCGCTCCCTTATCCCGCTTTGAGAGCTTCTTCTTGGCGCTTCCCTCCAACCGCATAAGCTGGGCGATATGCATATATTTAGGCGGCTTGAAGCCGAGTGCGGAAAAAAGTTGAATATGATAAGGTAGGCTGGACAGCCACTCCTCGCCCCGCACGACATGGGTTGTTCGCATAAGGTGGTCGTCCACCGCATGAGCCATATGGTAGGTGGGCATACCGTCGCTCTTGAGCAATATATGATCTATATCGTTTTCGGTCATTTCTATTGTGCCTTTTATTAAGTCTGTGAACTTAATCTTATTATTACTGTCTCCGAAGGATTTGAAGCGCAAAACATACGGAACACCCTGCTCAACATTCAGTTTTACCTGCTCAAGTGTCAAATTCCTGCATTTCACATACTCACCGTAATAGCCGGGTATGACCTTTTTAGCCTCCTGCTCCTTCCGCAGAGCCTCCAGCTCCTCCGGACTGCAAAAGCAGGGATATGCCTTGCCCTCGCAGACCAGCTTTTTTGCATATGTGCGGTATATATCTCTGCGATCGCTCTGTCTGTACGGACCGTATTCGCCGCCCTTTACAATGCTTTCGTCAAAGCTGATACCAAAGGATTCAAACGCCTTAATTATGTCCGTTTCGGCGCCCTCCACCTCTCTTTTAAGGTCGGTGTCCTCAATGCGCAGATAAAAAACGCCGCCGCTTTGTCGGGCGAGACGCTCATCCACCAGGACGGGAAAAAGCCCGCCGAAATGCACAAATCCGGTCGGACTGGGTGCGAAACGGGTGACCTTGGCTCCTTCTGGAAGGTTCCTTTCGGGATATTTTTTCTCATAAAAATCCGGTGTTTTAGTTGCATCCGGAAAAAGCAGCTCTGCCAATGCTATATAATCCATCATTACCATTCCCATTTATTGTATATTATAATTATATCATTATATAATAACTTTAGTCGCATGTCAACTTTTTAATCTTTTTTGGTTCGTATAGAGTTTGACTAATTTTTTGGAAGTAAAAAAACACACAATAACTCGACACGGACGACTCGTTCTAAATGGTTGACATTGTCAAATGCGTGATTTATAATATGTTATAGATAAAACTCATATATTATAAAAACACAAGTATCAGCGGGTTAAGGAGCAGCGGCTGTTTCTTGGAGTGCAGCCGAAGTGATTACATATGGACAGCTATAAATACAGAAGGGTTTTTTCCGACCTTCCGGTTCTGGAGACCGAACGGCTTATTCTGAAAAAAATAGAGCTCGCCAATGCAAACGATATGTTTGCGTATGCGTCCCTCAGTGAGGTTACCCGCTATCTATTATGGACGCCTCATCTAAACATCGAGGACACCAAGGGTTATATAGAGTATGTGAACAAGCAATACCGGAAGGGGAATTATTCGGACTGGGGGCTTACCTGCAAGGCGGACGGTGTTTTTATCGGTACCTGCGGCTTTGCTGATATCGACCTGTCCAACAACAAGGGAGAGTTGGGTTATGTGCTCTCCCCCTCATATCAGGGGAAGGGTTATATGAGGGAGGCTGTGCTTGCCGTTTTAGAGCTTGCCTTCGGGGAGCTCGGCATTAACCGTGTGGAGCTGCGGATAATGGAGGGCAACACCGCTTCGATAAAGTTCGCCGAGTCAATGGGTTTTAAATACGAAGGAACAACGAGAAGATCGTTGTTCCTGAGGGGCAGATATAAAACGCTGCATCATTATTCAATTCTTAGCGATGAATTTAAGTCGGATAAGCAATAGCTATACCACAAAAAACAGCCGCTGATGTCTGCGGCTGCAATGCTGTACTGAATATTTGGTATTTTGGCTTATACCGCTCTGGTTACTTTGCCGCTTCTAAGACAGCGCGAGCAGATGCTGACGGTCTTGTTCGACCCGCCAATAACCGCCTTAACCTTCCTTATGTTGGGCTTCCAGGTTCTGTTGGTCTTCCTGTTTGAGTGGGAAACATTGTGACCGAACGAAACACCTTTTCCGCAAAAATCACACTTTGCCATCTATTTACACCTCCAAATTAAGTCTAAAAAATCCGAACAACTCACTATAAAACATTTTTCGCCCTTTGTCAATACCTTTTTGACCTAAAACATCATGTTCTGCGTTAAAAATTACTCACGGGTAACTGCGGAGGCAAGCTCCGTAATGCTCCCCGCACCCATGAAAATCAAAAGGTCGTCCGATCTCAGCGTGTTCTTCAAATATTCCTCTATCTTAATAAAGCTGTCAAGATAAACGCTTCCCATAACCTTGTCTGCAAGATTAGACGAGGTTATACCGTAAACATTATTTTCTCTCGCCGAATAAACATCAGCAAAAACAGGAAGATCGCTGTCCTCAAAGGCGGAGGCGAAGTCGTTGAAAAGATCCCGTAGACGGGAATAGGTATGCGGCTGGAATACGCTGATTACCCTGCCGTATCCCATACTCTTAGCAGCAGAAAGAGTTGCTCTTATTTCGTCCGGATGATGGGCGTAATCATCAAATACATCCGCACCCATGAACCTGCCCTTGTACTCAAATCTTCTGCATACGCCTCTGTATGCTTTTATACCAGAAATAACCGTTTCCTTCGGAACGCCGCATAAGTCGCAGCAGGCAACCACCGCAAGAGCGTTGGAAACATTGTGCAGCCCCGGTATAGATAAGGTTATTCGCATATGATAGCTGCTGTTTTTGTACACATCAACGGTAGCGAAGCCCTTGCTCATAACAATATTCTGAGCGTGGTAATCCGCATTTGAATTACCGAAGGCGCTGTAGGTGAGCAGCCTTCCGTCGTAACCCTCGGCGGCTCTTACCGCACCGGACGAATCGAGGTTGATTATAGCGCAACCGTCCTTTCCAGTGTTGTTTATAAAGCCCTTGAATGACCGAATCAGTCTGTCAAGGTTAGGGAAATAATCGGTATGGTCTAATTTTACATTCAGAACAATTGCGGTTCGGGGAAAAAAGGACAAAAAAGCATCCTGATATTCGCACGCCTCAAAAATGAAATTCTCGTCGTTGCCCAGCTTATATGTAGAATTTATATCCGGAAGCACCGCACCGACGAGTACGGTGGGGTCATAACTCGGATTGCTCATAAAAACATGAGAGAGCATACCGCTTGTTGTGGACTTTCCGTGTGTTCCGGCGACGCCTATCGAGTTGGAATAAAGCCTTGCGATTGCACCGAGCAGCTGCGCTCTCTTATAAAGCGGTATTCCCTTATCGTCAATCTGTTTTATCTCAGGATGATCCGGGTCAAAGGCAGCGGAATAGACAGCACAGCTTACTCCGTCAAGGTTTGATGCGTCAGTATTATAGAATATTTGAACACCGTTTTTTTCAAGCTGGGCGGTAAGCGGAGTAGCCGCTCTGTCATAACCGCAGACATCAAACCCCTTGTTCTTAAGTATCATGGCAAGAGCGGACATGCTTATGCCTCCTATGCCCGCAAAGTAAATTTTACCGTACCTTGGTAAATCCCAGAAATTCAATACCTTATCCCCCTACGAATGATGTAATTGCTATATAAAGCTATAGCTCTTTAGCTTTGTGTTTTTCATTATATCATATATATATAAAAAATAAAGGTGTTTTGCGCACCTTGCGCATAAAAATATTATGATTTCTTTATAATAAGCTAATAACGGAAATAATCCGTTTGAGGAGGTTATGAAAAAATATGCATGTTACCGACATTAAAATGAGAAAGAGCTTCACCGAGGGGAACCTTCTCGCGGTGTTTTCCATCGTGCTGGACGATGAGCTTGCGTTGCATGATATAAAGCTCATAAAAGGCAGGGAAAAGTACATTGTCGCAATGCCCAGCCGAATAGGCTCTGACGGTACACACAGGGATATTGTCCACCCCATCAAGCCGGATTTGCGCAAGGAAATAGAATGTAATATTATACAGTTTTACGAGAATTTATAAATAAATATATAATTTATCCCCTCCTCCACACAAAAAACTGTTTATTTTGCATATTGTATTTTCCATTTTACTCCTATATAATTGAAATAATAAATTAATTAATAAACGGAGTGATGAAAGTGGAAAAGACAAATAACAGGTTTTTGGTAGGAGTATCCTTGCTCATAGCGATTACGGTGGTGCTTCAGACCTTGTCGGTGGTTCTTATAAAGATTGCGGGCTTTGGCTTTAATTTAGTTCTGATACCTATTATCATCGCCTGCGTTTTGTTTGGTATTAAGGGCGGCACAATAGTGGGTGCCGCATTTGGTCTTACCGCATTTTTACATTGTGTTTTGGGTTGGGATGCGGGCGGAGCGTTGTTTTTTGCAGAGAACTGGTATTTGACCCTTCTCGCTACCTTCGGAAGAGGTGCGGTTGTAGGTCTTTCGGCATCCTTGGTGTTCGGTTTTACCTCGAGGTTGTTTGCGAATAACAGAACCGTTCCGTCAATAATCACATCGGTGCTGACTCCGATAATAAACACCGGCTTATTCGTCCTGATCGCTTATTTTCTGTTTTTCGGTCTTATAGAGTCGTGGGCAATCAGCGAAGAGGCGGAAAACGTATTTAAATATTTAATCGGTATCGTATCTTTAAACTTTGCTTTTGAAATTGTCTCGACAACAATTCTCTGTTCTCCTATTGTAATGGCGCTTAAAAAGTCAATAAGTGCTGAATAATATAAAACATGAAGTGCCTAAAAAAACTGTAGGTTCTTCATGTTTTTTCGCTATGACACCGAAGCTGGGTTTTGCAACAACTACTCGTTATTGCGACTGGGCTTATTAATGCTGATGAGCCTGAGATAGGCTATTGTGAGGTTTTTACTGGTGATATTTTGGTAACAATCCCGTTAATTATTGCGATTATGAAGGAATGTTTTGGGAAAGTCTATAGAATATAGTAAAAAAGACTGCAAGAACAGATATTAACAAATGAACTCAGCAGTAAGAAATATCGGTTAGATGCCACAGGAATAGGCGCTTACTTGCTTAATATGTAAAAAGACAATAATCTCGATCAGCTTTAATAATGAACGTTTATATAAAGCATTTAGAGATTCTAAGCCTAAAGGTTGGTAGTTTAATCGCCATAAACTTTCTGCCTTTTCATATGATTTGATGGAGGGAATTATTTATGAGAAGAAAGCATGTGCTTGTTATTTTAATCACTTCTATAATCACTTTACTATTGAATTCTTGCTCGTTGGGAGGATCGCATATGTCAAGGAGATTGTTCAATAATGATGAAGATGCAGCTAATGCTCAAATGGATAAAATTTTGGAAGCACTTCAAAATAAAGACAAAGATTCCTTAAAAGCACTGTTTTCCAAAAATGCAATCGATGCTGATGAAACA
The DNA here is from genome assembly GCA_964525815.1 of uncultured Oscillospiraceae bacterium. Taxonomy (GTDB): domain Bacteria; phylum Bacillota; class Clostridia; order Oscillospirales; family CAG-382; genus UBA1049. Next base: position 1,863 of record CAZGJQ010000042.1, on the reverse strand, counting down.
TTTAATGAGGATATTGACGATTTGTTTGACTTTTTTCAAGGTGATTTAATATCATATAACAATTGGGGAGGTCCAGGGGTTGAAGAAGAAAGATATAATGATCAGAGAAAAAAGGAGTTTTATTCAACATATGATGTTGAAACTAGTAAACAAAAGTATCGCTTTGCGGTTCTAGATTTCACGATTGATACAGCTAATCCGGGCAATGTAGGTATCTACTCATTTTATATTGTACTTGCCGATAACACAGATGAACAGGTAGCATATCGGGGAGACGGTAAGTATACGCCGGGAATAAATATTGATGGAGGAAATTCATGAATTTATCCTTAATGCTTGCTTCATTATTGATATTGTTGCTTGGTTTAATAGTCTCTATCATAAAAATTGTAAAATATAAGAACAATAAATATATACTTAATATTGTTTGTTTTACAATTGCGGTTATAATTTTTGTGTTTATAATAATAGATCAATACATACCCTAATTAAAATATTCGATATTTAACCCCTTCCGCTACAGTGATTACTACTATGACACCGAAGCTGGGTTTTGCAACAACTACTCGTTATTGCGACTGGGTTTATTAATGCTGATGAGCCTGAGATAGGCCATTGGGAGGCTTTTACTGGTGATATTTTAAGCATGACTTTGTTTGCTTATTATGGTAACAATCTTATTAATTTTTCATAGTGATAAAATAAGCGAGGGATTAATATTAAGATGGAAAATACAGCCGCAATTAAAAAGACATTTAAAATTCAAATGAACAAAGAAATAAATTTAATTTGTAAATTTGAAAATGTCCCCAACAACCAAGTTTTTAAAATTGAAACCGAATCACAGCCTTACATTTTTAAAATTTTCGCCAAGCGAGACTGGCCAGAAGACGGAAAACTTCCTTTTGTCGTCCGCAAATTGGATGAATATAAGATACCTCATGCAAAGCTTTATGTTTTCAATCGAGATGATGATAATTTCCCAAACGGTTATCTGATTGAGGAATGTCTTCCGGGAGTAACAGCCGATAGACTTAAATTGTCTGTTGATGAGACCGTAGAGCTATTTGAAAAACTAGCAAAACTTATATCACGGGTACACCAAATAACGCTGACGAACTATGGTTATACTGGTAGTGGAATAGCCGGTTGGAATACGTTTTCAGAGTTTATATACGATATGTTTGATGACTACACCTCTAAACTAAGAGAGAAAAATATAATGAACACTTTAAAACTGGACACTATTCGTGAAAATCTTTATATAAAATTAAAAGATTGTGACCGCTATCCACCTGTTATTTGTCACGGCGACCTTTCTACTAAAAATATTCTTGTTTATTCAGATGAAATTGTGTTAATCGACTGGGACGACACACAATCACTTTGTTGGATGGCTGACATTGCACGGTTGACTTTTTGGATGAAATTAAACTACGATAGTGAAACTGCCGATATTTATAGAAAGGCTTTCCTTGATTGTTATGACACATCATACGATAAAAATGATTTCAATGAATTAGAAGATTATCTTCATGTGTGGTATGGCTTGGATTACTTGAATTTTTCTGTTGCTACTCCTAATTATCAACATCAATATGAAACAATAAAAGCAATATTGAAAAAATCTTTGATTAACTCTAAAATCTAAGAACCATAGGGTATTATAGTGTGTCCATAAATTCATTACTAGTGAAAATCTATCATTCATGGTATCACTATATATGATTAATCATAGAACTCTTTTTTTACGACATACTATTTTGCAGCTTGCCCAAAAACTTGGGGTGTGTACATAGAAACGCAAAAGCCACCGGAGCTACTCCTCCGGTGGCTGAAATTCTTTATACTGCTTTTAATTCC
>CAZGJQ010000041.1:0-16033 GCA_964525815.1 uncultured Oscillospiraceae bacterium | reverse complement strand
GTTAAATTGCCTTGAGACCATACAAACCAATCCCGCACCCTCGATTCAGTCATAATAGACTCATTAATAGAATATAATAGAGCAAAGTTCAAAAAGGAGGACTGTTACCTTTGAGAAATTATTTGCTTTATTTTTTTGTTCTTACGGTGTGGACGGCTCTGCTACCCTTTTCACCGTCTGTACCCGTAATAAGCGAAACCCTGGAGCAAAACGAGTGTACAAGCAGTGATATTATATCGGTGCTTACCGATGACGGTATAATCGAGGTATCGCTGGACGAATATGTGCTCGGAGTTATGCTGAATGAGATGCCCGCAAATTATGAAAAGCAGGCACTCCTCGCTCAAGCTGTTTGTATCCGCAGTTATGTCCTATATATTCTGGAAAACAAGCCCCGTACCCCAGAGCACCCCGAAGCTGATTTTTGTAATAACCCGAGCTGTTGCCGTAGCTTTACATCTTATAAAGAGCTGCTTGAGCTAATCAGCGAGGAAAATGCAACCGCCCGATTTTTAGCGATGAGCGCCGCTGTTTACGAAACAAGCGGTCAAATCCTTACATATGACGGAAAGCCAATAATGGCGCTATACCACATTTCCTCCCCTGCCCGTACCGAGAGCTACGGTAACGTTTTTGATATTTCAGTTCCATATCTGACCGGCGTTACAAATGTGGACGAATCCGGTTTTGTTCGCTACAAACAGGACGTGCGGTTTTCCTTTGATGAATTAGAGGCTCTTTTAATGGCAAACGGTTATGACTACTCTTATACCGAGGAGGAGTTTTTTTCCGTTCTGACCAACGAAAATATGCGATGCGAATATGTAATTCTTGGTGAAACCGAAATTCCGGGAAGAGCTTTTTCTGAAATAGCGGAGTTAAAATCCTCCTGCTATGAGATAAAGAAGGATGTCGATGGTTATATAATTACCTCTTATGGCTACGGAAGCGGATTGGGAATGAGCCAGTACGGTGCTAATATTTTAGCGTCGGAGGGTCGGACATATGAAGAAATACTAAAATTTTACTTCAAAGACACAAACATACAAAAATTAAAATAATTATCATACATGTGAATATTTCCCTCTGATTAAGCGCAAAATACTTGCGACACAAATTTTACAGGGGGAAATATTTATGAACGATAAGAAGAAAGATAAGAAAAACAATAAGGAGCAAAAACCGGACAAGCCAAAAATCAAAAAAGTAAGCGGCTATTCCGCTTACATTTATCTTGCGCTTGCTATCTGCATAGTTACGGCTTTGACAATCGGTATTTACACAATGTCCTTCAATTTAGAGGAAATATCCGAGATTCCGGAAATAAGCGTACCCGACATTTCCCTGCCGGACATCAGTATACCCGACATCAGTGAGGCTCCGGCCGGCGGAGAGGAATCAAATGTTGACGTTATTATCGAGGAACCCGAACCGATATATGTCAATCCTATTGAGAGCGGTGAAATTATAAAGGACTTTACGGTCGAAGCACTGGTCTTTTCCGAAACCATGCGGGACTACCGAATTCATACCGGAGTTGATATAGCAGCGGAGCTTGGAAGCGCAGTTTACTGCTATACAGACGGAACCATAGCAGAGATAAAGGACGATCCCTTTTTCGGCACCACGGTTATAGTTCAACACAGCTTCGGTCTTACCTCCTATTATATGAACCTTGCACCCGAGATACCGGAAGGCGTGGTTGCGGGTGCGGCGGTCAAGGCGGGTGACATTATCGGTGCAGTAGGCTCCACCGCAAAGGTTGAGCAATGCGATCCGCCTCATTTGCACTTCGAACTAACCGTTGGAGATGAGCTTATCGATCCCAAGCCCGAGCTAATGGATATCGAATAAAACTTCTTCATATAGAATCCGATTGAATTTAACCCCTCTTTCTACTGCCTTGCTTGAGAAAGAGGGGTTTCTTTTATTGTTTTTTCTTTAATTATTAAGCTCCTCGGAGTCCTCGCTGCTCAGGTCGTCGCTTTGATCAAGCTCCTCCGGTTTCTCGGAAATTGTGGGATATCCGTTGTCAATACAATAAATGTAGCAGGGCGTTCCCTCGGAGGTAACTACGGTCAGCAGCTCGCAGTCATCGAAAACACCAACTCCGAAATCATCCGTATTGCCGTGTACTATCGCATACCTCATTGAGCCACAGCTCAAAAAAGCATTGTCACCAACGGAAATAACCGAGGGAGGAAGCTCAATTTCCTCAAGAGACGAGCACCAGGAAAAAGCACGTGTTCCGATTCTTCTTACAGAATCGGGTATTATTATCTCCTCAAGGGAGCTGCAATGATTGAATGTATAATCACGAATCTCAGATATACCCTGCGGCAGCTGTATCCGCTTCAGAGAGGAGCACCATGCGAAGGCACGCTCTCCGATTGAGGTAACACCTTTTGGAATCTCCAGCTCGGTAAGGTTCTCGCAGTAATAAAACGCGCTCCCTTCAATTGTGGTCAGGGTTTGGGGAAGTATAATGCTCTCCACTATATTGTTTTCAAAAAAAGCGATTGAGCCTATGGTGGTAACCGGCTTGTTGTCGATGACCTCGGGTATTATCAGTTCGGTTTCCTCTCCAATATATCCTGTTATGGCTATATAATCTCTGAAAACATCATAAACGAACAAATCGTTTTCTTTGGTACTAATATAACCGGCAGGCTTTTCCTCCTCCTCGGTACCCAACGCATATTTTTTTATCAATGAGCAGGAGGACAATCCTGTTAGCATAGTCAATGCAAGAAAAAGAGCAAATAATCTTTTCATATATTTCACCGCCGTTTGTTATAATCGATTAATTATATCACCCGTGTTATTATTTGTCAATTTCATTATTTGCATCGTTGACAAGCAGCAATAAAAAAAGTAAAATAAAGCCAACAATAAAAAATTAAGGAAGTGCTTTTTTTATGAACAAGAACACCTTTGCCTCGTACAGGCAGTTTTATCGCAACCAGCTCCTGGAGGACTGCATTCCCTTTTGGATGCAGAGCGACCTTTTGGATAAGGAAAACGGAGGCTACATAACCAGCCTTGACAGAGAGGGAAAGAGCTATAACGATGATAAATCGGTATGGTTTCAGGGCAGATGCCTGTGGACCTTTTCCGCACTCATAAATCGATATGGGAAAAAACAGGAATGGCTGGACGCCGCCGAAACGGGCAAGGGATTCTTGCAAAAATACTGCACGGATGCTGACGGCAGGATGTTCTTCACGGTTACAAAGGACGGCAAGCCTCTGCGTAAGCGGCGCTATATGTTTTCCGAGAGCTTTTTCGTAATAGGAATGGCTGAATACGCACTGGCTACCGGTGACAAAAGGGCGCTCTCAAAAGCGGAGGAGTGCTTTGAGCTTATGCTGAGTGTTTTCCGCAATCCCGAGTCCGATCCCTTTAAGATAACTCCAAAGACTTATGCCTCCACCCGTGCGGACCGTGCTTCGGCTGTCCCGATGGTGTTGGTAAGCTCGGCGCAATTGCTTCGTCGCTGTAATCCTGATAAAGCAGAATATTACACAAAAGTGGCGGACGAAATGGTGGAGTCTATTATAAATCTTCATTATAAGCCTGACAGAAAATGCGTACTTGAATGCGTCGGACCAAACGGTGAGTTTATAGACACTCCGGCTGGCAGAACCATAAACCCTGGTCATTCCATTGAGAACAGCTGGTTTTTGATGAATCAAGCCATTTATACAAAGGATAAGGATTTGCTCACAAAAGCGCTAAATATTCTCGACTGGTCTCTCGAATGGGGCTGGGATGAGCAATTCGGCGGTTTTGTATACTTCACTGATGTGTCCGGTAAGCCCTGCGAGCAGCTTGAGTGGGATATGAAGCTCTGGTGGGTGCATAACGAGGTTCTTATCGCAACCCTGCTTGCGTACGGTCTTACCGGAGAAAAAAAATACTGGGATTGGTTTGAAAAAACACATCTATATGCCTTCGGACATTTTGCGGATAAGGATTTCGGTGAATGGTACGGCTATCTTCATAAGGACGGCACGGTATCTCATACACAAAAAGGCTCGATGTGGAAGGGACCCTTCCATCATCCACGCTGCCTTATGGTATGCGAGGCTATTCTCGGCTGGCTGGAAAACGGAACGGAAATGGGTACTATATTATAAAATGACAAAAATTCGGACACTTAAAAAATGTCCGTTTTTTATTTGGTTGAAACAATTTGCGCTTTTTTACTCACTATTAAGGAAAAAGATATATTTTTGCTATATGCAACCAAATGCCTCCCTGAAAGGTATTATTAGCAGAACCGAATTCTTTTAGGAACTGCTGCTTGTGCAGGGAGGGTAGCCAAAAGCAAGAGGTTTGCCTACATTACCTCTGCAATAAAGACTTAGGGGATGGAAAAATGATAAGCAGTCATTCTTTACCTGTGAACGATTCGGTTGAAAGTATTCTTGAAAAGTATTCGGATATGGTGTTTAGAATCGCATATTCGAGAACAAAAAACTCGCACGATGCCGAGGATGTGATGCAGGATGTCTTTTTAAGATACATAAAAAGCAAGCCCTGCTTTGAGAGCGAGGAGCATGAAAAGGCTTGGTTTATACGGGTAACCATTAACCGGACAAAAAGCCTTTTGACCTCGTCATGGTTTAAAAGAACCACCGGACTCGACCAAAATCAGTGCGAGGATGCTCTCTCCACCTTTATAACCGAGAGGAGCGAGGTTTTCTATGCGGTTTTAGAGCTACCTAAGGATATGAGAACGGTTGTTCATCTGTATTATTATGAGGATTACAGCGTCAGAGAGATTGCAGGTCTGATGGATAAAAGCGAATCCTGTATAAAATCTGTTCTTATGCGTGCAAGAAAAAAATTAAAAAACTTACTTGAGGTGAATGAGAATGTTCAAGGGTAAATATACCCGTGATATGGAAAAAATAACGCCGAGCGAGGATGCCCTTACTAAGACAAGAGAAAAAATACTTGACTCACTTAAGCATAAGCCCCATGCGTTCAGAAACAGGCAAATGGTCGCACTTGTTACCTGCCTTTGTCTGCTGTTCGGTACCTTTGCGTTTGTAATTATGAATTCGTCGCCGCCCGAAACGGTCAGCGGAACGGAAAACCCTTATGTTTTAGTTCCCGCAAGCGGAAAGGTTATTCCCTCCAGCGCCTCTGTACCGTTAAGCGCAGGCTCCAGCTACTCGGATATATATGAAAAGCTTAACTCGTCATCCCCTCAGAGCTATTTTTATTACAGAGGATTGGGTAGTTTTTTTAGTGATAGTTTAATGCTTAACGGAATTGTTGCTGAAGGAGCACTTGAGAGCTCCTCCGATAAATCGAGCAGCAGTACACCCGATTATTCGGACACCAACAATCAGGTTGCGGGAGTTCATGAGGCGGATATTATAAAGACGGACGGCAGATATATCTATGCCTGCGGAAACACCAACCCCTACTACGGGTATAGATATTATGGTTTTGCCGCAGAAAACGAAAAAGCAACCGAAGATACAAAGGGCAGAGTATATATTCTTTCTGCCGATAACGGAGAAATAGACCTTGTTTCCACCGTAAGGATTCGCAACGAAAATGATGTCCGGTATGTTCTTACAGAGATTCTGTTGTATGGCGATACCTTGATTTTTATTAAATCCGGTTATAAGCACGATGCTGCGAAGGTATCGGACGAGAGCAGGCTGTTCAATCACAGCGGTTATTATTATCCAATCGTATATATTACCGCCGTAGAGGTGTACGACATAAGCGACAGAGCCAATCCGGTGTTTAAAAATGAATTGTATCAAAGCGGGAGCTATAACTCCTCTCGTATGATAGGCTCGGATTTATATATAGTAACCAATCATTATGTCAACCAAGCGGACGAGGATAAGCCGGAGAGCTATATCCCCTATTGCTCCTCCTATGGCGAGAATCATCTCGTTCCGTCAAGCTGCATCTATGTAGCCGAAGAAATGACAAGCGCAGTTTATACGGTTATTTCGGGAATTGATGTTACCAGACCGGATAATCATATTTCCAGCGCCTCTGTGCTCGGTTTTTCCGGAACGGTTTATGCCAGCGGTGATAATATATATATAGCGTCGTATAAGTCGAATAATATTAATTATTGGATGGAGTCTGACGAAATCAGCACGGATAATGAGCCCCCGCAAACCAAGGTTGACGGTGAAACCAACCTGTACCGTTTTTCCATTTCGGACGCCGAGGTCTCCTATACGGCAAGCGGAAGCGTGGAGGGCAACCTGATAAACCAGTTTGCTATGGACGAGTATGACGGAGCTTTTCGGATTGCGACCACCGTTTATGAATATGAGCTGCCAGAGAATAGCTATCAAGATTATGATTCAAAAAGGTACTATTATTATCGACAGACCACCTATTATAATAATCTATATATACTAAATGAGGATATGAATATAATCAGTGCGATTACCGAAATAGCACCGGAGGAAAGGATATATTCGGTTCGCTTTGACGGGGAAATCGGATACATGGTTACCTTCCGTCAGGTTGACCCGCTGTTCGCTATCGACCTTTCCGATGCTACACAGCCCAAGATACTTTCCGAGCTCAAGATACCCGGCTTCTCCACCTATATGCACCCGTACGGAGAGGGACTTTTATTCGGCTTCGGTCAGCATGCAGATGAAAATACGGGCGGCATTGAGGGACTTAAGCTCTCCATGTTTAATGTCAGCGACAAGACTGATGTTACCGAGCAGGCTGTTCTGAAGCTGGGAATAAATTACTACGGTAGCGCAGCTCTTAACAACCACAAGGCAATTCTTGTGGATGCGCAAAAGAATATAATAGGTTTCCCGGTCAATTACAGTAAAAGCAGCAATGAATATTACTCCTCAAACTCGGGATATGTATTCTATAAGTACGAGAACAAGGAATTTGTCAAGCTTGGCAGCATAGAGCTGAGTGACAGCTATAAATACCAAGGACTAAGAGGTTTTTATATAGGGGATTACGCTTATATCTTTTCCGAAAACGAATTTATCGCCTCCTATGATATTTCTTCCTTCGCACAGAAAGACATCCATACCTTTAAATAGTCAATCCCCTAATCGGCTTCCGGTTACCCTCTCAAAATACCGGAAGAAAAAAAGTACTCCAATCGGAGTGCTTTTTTCATATATTTCCCTTTGTTACAGTATTTTTCGTAAAAAAGTATTGCAAAAAGCCGGCTTGCGTGATATAATACTAAGGCTTTTTGATAAGCAATTATTTCACACACCGTATATGCGTCCTGTCCGGGTGCGAAGCTTCTTCGTTTGACAGTGCGTAAAAACAAAAACGGTGGCGGGTAAAACCCGGGATTAAGGAGAAAACATGGCAGTAATTTCTATGAAGCAATTACTCGAGGCAGGTGTACACTTCGGACACCAGACCAGAAGATGGAACCCCAAAATGGCGGAATACATCTTCACCGAACGAAACGGCATCTATATCATTGACCTTCAAAAAACGGTTAAGAAGGTAGAGGATGCCTATATGTTTGTGCGTGACATCGTGCTTGACGGCGGCAACATTCTGTTCGTAGGCACAAAAAAGCAGGCTCAGGACGCTATAAAGGAAGAGGCCGCAAGAGCTGAGATGTTCTATGTTAATGTGCGCTGGCTGGGAGGAATGCTCACCAACTTCAAGACCATTAAGAAGTCTATCCAGAAGCTGCACAATCTTAACAAAATGTCCGAGGACGGAACCTTTGATCTGCTTCCCAAGAAGGAGGTCGCCGCACTTATGAAGGAGATGGCAGACCTTGAACGCAATTTAGGCGGTATAAAGGATATGAACGGACTTCCCTCCGCTATATTCATTGTTGACCCAAAGAAGGAAAAGAATGCAGTGGACGAAGCAAGGAAGCTGGGTATTCCCGTTATCGCAATAGTGGATACAAACTGCGACCCCGACGAAATTGACCATATTATTCCGGGCAACGACGATGCAATACGAGCTATAAAGCTTATTTCTTCGGTTATTGCGGATGCTGTGATTGAGGGTAAGCAGGGCGAGCAGTTCACCGATTCCAGCGAGACCGGAGAGCCGACCGAGGAAGAATCGGAGGACGAGGAGGAAGTAGTAACCCTCGAAGACGCCGAGAAGGAAAAAGAAAAACAGTAAAAGCATATTACCAAATGACATATATGGTTTTCCGGTACTATTTACCCCAAACCGCCGGAGAGCTATAAATAAAGGGGAGAAAGGAATTTTATTGGTTGCAAACGCGGCCAATGAATAAATAAATATAAATGGCTAATATTTCTGCTAAAGCAGTTATGGATTTGAGAGCAAAAACCGGATGCGGTATGATGGAGTGCAAAAAGGCACTTGTTGAAGCGAACGGTGATTTTGAGCAGGCGGTTAAGGTGCTCCGTGAGAAGGGACTCTCTGTGGCGGCTAAAAAGGCGGACAGAATAGCGTCCGAGGGTATTGTTGATATAATGAAGAGCGACAATACCGCTGCAATCATCGAGGTGAACTCGGAGACCGACTTCGTTGCAAAGAATGCAAGCTTCAAGGAGTTTGTGAGTAATGTTCTAAGGACAATACTGGACAAAAAGCCGAGCAGCGTTGAGGCGCTTCTTGCCCTCCCGCTCAACGGAAGTGAGATGACCGTAGATGCGGCGCTCAAGGACAAGATATTTACTATAGGCGAAAATATGTCAATCAGACGCTTTGATGTATTGGAGGGTGTTACCGGCACCTATATACACGGAGGCGGAGCCGCAGGCGTTATTGCCAGGTTTGAAACCAAGGGCGGTATTGAGAGCACCGAGGGGTTCGAGGAATATGCAAAGAATATCTGCATGCAGATAGCTGCGATGAATCCGTCCTATGTATACCCCAGCGAGGTTCCGGCTAGTGTTATCGAAAACGAGAAGTCAATGCTTCTCGGACAAATTGAAAATGACGAGAAGCTGAAGAACAAGCCTGCCGCCGTAAAGGAAAAGATGGTGGAGGGTAAGATAAACAAGTATTGTGAAGGTGCCTGTCTTACCGAACAGCAGTATGTAAAGGACGACGGCATTAAGGTATCGGCCTACACCGAGAACATCGGCAAGGAGCTGGGCGGTAAGATAAAGATTGTTTCGTTTGTCAAGTACGAGAGAGGCGAGGGGCTTGAAAAGAGAGAAGAGAACTTTGCGGATGAAATAAGCAAGATGGTAAACGGATAAAAACGAATAACGGGATTGTTTAACAAGCAATCCCGTTATAAATTTTATGGTAGAAGCGCAAACGACACGAGGAGCAGTGAGTTTTTTTATGGAATATCGTAATTTTGGTAAGAGCACGGACAAGGTCTCCCTTTTGGGATTCGGTTGTATGCGTTTACCCGTTAAGGGGAAGGATGCGGCTGAAATCGACTATGACAGCGCCTTTGAAATGGTGGATTACGCTATATCACGAGGCATTAACTATTTTGACACCGCATATATGTACCACGACGGAAAAAGTGAGCTGTTTGTGGCAGAAGCGTTGAAAAAATATCCCCGGGAAAGCTTTTTTCTTGCCGACAAGCTCCCCCTCTGGTCTGTTGAAAAGGAGGAGGATGTTGACAGAGTTTTTAACGAGCAGCTCAATAAATGCGCTGTGGATTACTTTGACTATTATCTTATGCATGCCATGGCTAAGGAGCGGTTCGACAAGGCGAAAAGATTAGGGGTGTACGATAAGCTAAAGGAATACCAAAGGCAGGGCAGAATCCGACATCTCGGCTTTTCCTTCCATGACTCTCCCGAGGTGCTGAAGCTTATGCTGGATACATACGACTGGGATTTCGTTCAGATACAGCTTAATTATCTTGATTGGGAGCTGCAAAACGCAAAAAAACAATACGAGCTGATTGAGGAAAAAGGAATTCAATGCATTGTTATGGAGCCTGTAAGGGGGGGTGCATTGGCAACCCTTTGTCCCGAAGCCAATAAAATACTAAGAGCTTTTTCACCCGACCAAAGCATAGCCTCCTGGGCTATACGGTATGCGGCAACCTTTTCCAATGTCCTTACCGTTCTCAGCGGAATGAGCAATATGTCTCAGATTGAGGATAACATTAATAATATGTCACCCTTTCTACCGCTATCCGACGAGGAGCAGAGGGTACTGAGCAACGCTCTTGAGGTTTATAAGAAAACGAAAACCGTACCCTGCACAGGCTGCCGTTACTGTATGGATTGTCCCTCCGGAGTGGACATACCGCATGTGCTTAACCTAATGAATGAGTATACACTTACAAGGGATAAGTTTTATTCCTCTCTTTCTTTGAAGAGCCTTGAGTCAAATAAGCACCCGGAGCACTGTATCGATTGCGGGTTGTGTGCCCCTCTTTGTCCGCAATCCATTGATATACCAGAGCAGATGAAAAAAGCAGCGGAGCTGTTTAAGGAGCTGACAAAGCAATGAAACTGCGACAAGGTAACGGAACAAAAAGGCTTGTTTACGGCGCTCTTATGCTTGCATGTGCGGTATTGCTTCCTCAGGTATTTCACCTTACGGGAGGTCCTGCGCTGGGTGCAACCTTTCTTCCGATGCATATTCCCGTTTTGATAAGCGGACTTCTGCTCGGACCCTTATACGGCACTGTTATCGGGCTGACTGCACCGGCACTGTCTTTTTTGGCAACCGGAATGCCCTCCGCCGAGCGTTTACCCTTTATGATGGCAGAGCTGTTTGTTTACGGCTTTGCATGCGGGTTCCTATCCGTAAGGACGAAGCGTATTTACCCTGCCCTGCTCTCCTCCATGGTGCTCGGAAGACTCGCTTACGCTGTTTCGCTGGCAATTGCCTTCTACCTGTTAAACATGAAGGAAACCGCCCCTGCGGCGGCGTGGGGTGCGCTTATAAAGGGACTGCCCGGTATTTTATTGCAAATCGCTATAATCCCACCCGTTGTATATGCTCTGAGGAGGTATAATCTTGAAGGAAATAATGCAAAGAGCAAAAAAGCTGCTCAATAGTCTTGAAAACACTTCGTTGGTAGTAATAAACTGCGGGAAAATATATACCTCCGATAAAAAAGGCATAAAACCCGTGCTCGAGCTGACGGAAAGGCTAAAAAACGCCACTGTCGCCGACAAGGTTATCGGAGGAGCGGCTGCTTTTTTGTTTGTCAGAGGCTGCGTTTCCGATGTGTACGGCGAAATAATGAGCGAGAAGGCGGCTTGGGTGCTCAATAGAGCAGGTATCTCTTACAGCTATGGTACTCTTGTTCCCTACATAAAAAACCGTACAGGTGACGGAATGTGTCCGCTTGAGAGATTATGCCTTGGATTAGATACCCCAACGGAAGCATATGATGCAATAACGTTATTTTTTCAATAGAGGTAAAATTATATATTATTTTATCACACGGTTAACTACCATTACTTAATACTCTGTTTTGTGTCATAAGTGATATTTTTTTTATATACTGTATTGGCGCATAAAATAGGTCATTAAGGAGTGATATAAATGACTGCATGCATAAAAATAAAAGTAATAGCATGCTTATTAATTGGAATAATTATTTTCGGAGCATTAGCCGCATTGTTCATAGAGGTATTCGGCACAACAACCCAATTGAGCGGAATACAAGCTCAACTGACAGATGCGGGAGGCGAAATAATAGCAAATGATGACAATGTTGTATTCAATGAGATATTAAATGATCAGAGCTCTAATATCACCTACAACACAGTCACAGGGGAGTTCATTATAACAGAACCTGGAAATTATTATGTTGACTGGTGGTTTGCCGCCGATGGTGCAGGTCCCGCTATAAATGTTAGTTTTGCGATCGCAGTAGACGGCATTCCTTTTTCAACGGCTTCAACACCTAATGTCTCCGGAGTAATAGCAGGAGAAGCATTGGTAACGGTAACCACTACTCCAGCAATAATTACTCTTATAAATGTTACGGGTGAGGATGCATTCGTTCCAATAACTCCCGTACAATCTAATATAGTTATTCTTGAAGTAGTTAATCAATAGTTTTATTAAACTCTAAAAAACAGCCTGCATAAAATAATTTTATACAGGCTGTTTTAATATATCGTTTTTTATGCTTTTCCGTTGCAGCCGAGTACGTTTCTAAGCTTATCGCGTACAAGCTCCTTGATGTTGGCTCTTGCGGGCTTGAGATACTGACGTGGGTCGAAATGGTCGGGGTGCTCCGCAAAATACTGACGAATCGAAGACGTCATAGCAAGTCTTAAATCAGAGTCAATGTTTATTTTGCATACCGACATGGAGGCTGCCTGACGAAGCATAGGCTCGGGGATACCGATAGCATCCGGCATTTTTCCGCCGTTCTTGTTTATTATGTCTACGAATTCCGGAATTACCGAGGAAGCACCGTGTAGAACAATCGGGAATCCGGGCAGGTTCTTGCTTACCTCCTCAAGAATATCAAAGCGCAGCTGCGGCTTCTGACCGGGCTTAAACTTATATGCACCGTGGCTGGTACCTATTGCGATTGCGAGCGAGTCAACGCCCGTTTTTTCCACAAATTCAACCACCTGTGCGGGGTCTGTATATGAAGCATCCTCTTCGGACACATTAACAGCATCCTCTATTCCCGCAAGCCTGCCCAGCTCTCCCTCCACGACAACGCCGTGTGCGTGTGCATATTCAACAACCCTTTTTGTGAGAGCTATATTGTCCTCAAAGGAATGATGCGAGCCGTCAATCATAACCGAAGTAAATCCGCCGTCTATACAGGACTTGCACAGCTCAAAGGTATCGCCGTGGTCAAGATGAACGCAGATGGGCAGCCCCGTATCCTCTATCGCTGCTTCAATCAGCTTCATAAGATAAACATGCTTTGCGTAATTTCTCGCACCCGAGGAAACCTGCAATATCAGCGGTGCCTTTTCCTCCATGGCAGCCTCGGTGATTCCCTGGACTATTTCCATATTGTTTACATTGAATGCACCTATCGCATAACCGCCTTCGTAGGCTTTTTGGAACATTTCTTTTGATGTTACAAGTGGCATATAATCTATCTCCTTTGTTTTTATTAACTAAAATATTCTACCAGTATTTGTCGTTTATGTCAATAGCTATCCGGTTTACTGCAGCTCATTTTTGAAAAAATACAATTGATTTTTGGGGTAAAATATGGTAATATGTTAAAGAAAGCAAATAAAAAGGGGATAACTCCCCCGCTTACATATGAAAGGAAGGTAAAACATTATGAACGAACTAAAAGGCGCTTGCATCATCGGACAGTCAGGCGGACCGACCTCGGTAATCAACTCCAGTGCATACGGCTGTATAAGAACAGCACTGGACAACTCAAGCATTACCAAGGTTTACGGTGCTCTTAACGGAATTAAGGGTGTTCTGGACGACAATCTTATAGATATGAGTAAGGAGGATGCAGAAGAGCTGGAGCTTATGAAGCAGACCCCCTCCTCCGCTCTCGGCTCCTGCCGCTACAAGCTTTTGAATCCGGATGAGGACGATACAGATTACAAGCGCATACTTGAGATATTCAAAAAATATGATGTACGCTACTTCTTCTATAACGGCGGTAACGATTCCATGGACACCTGCAACAAGATATCCAAGTTTATGCTCAAGAACGGCTATGAATGCAGGGTTATGGGTATCCCCAAGACCATAGACAATGACCTTACGGGTACAGACCATTGTCCCGGCTACGGCTCCGCCGCAAAATATATTGCTACCTCTCTGATGGAAATATACCATGACGCAAGGGTTTATGACACCGGCATGATAACTGTAGTGGAGATTATGGGAAGAAACGCAGGCTGGCTTACCGCAGCAGCCGCATTAGCGTCTTATAAGGGCAACGGTCCGGATCTTATTTATCTGCCGGAGGTTGTGTTTGACCTTGAGAGCTTCACTGACAAGGTTAAGGATATTTATGGTAGAACAAAAAAATGCATTATTGCTGTTTCGGAGGGTATAAGGGACAAGGACGGTAAATATATCTCCGAGTACGGAGCCGATCTTGCCCAGACTAAGGATTCCTTTGGACACGCACAGCTCGGCGGGCTTGCCGCATTCCTCGCTAATTACCTTAAGGAGCAGACAGGAGCTAAGGTAAGAGGTATAGAGCTCAGCCTTTTGCAGAGATGTGCTGCGCATTGCGCCTCCAAGACAGATATTGAAGAGGCGTTTGCCTCGGGTAAGGCCGCTGTGGAAAACGCCGTTGCCGGAATTACAGACAAGATGGTCGGGTTTGAGAGAAGCTACGAGAACGGCAAATATGTCTGCAGCATTAAGCTGTTTGATTTAACGGTAGTCGCCAACACCGAGAAGAAGGTTCCCTCCGATTGGCTGAACGACACAGGGGACGGCTTAAACGAGAAGTTTGTTGAATACGCATTACCTCTAATTCAAGGGGAGAGCGATATGAAGAAGGTAGACGGGCTTCCAAGGTTTGTTTCACTTAAAAAGATAAAAGCATAAAGTAAAAGGCTCACTTGCATGTGAGCCTTAATTTTTTATAAAAAACGGTTACCACCAGCGATGCCGGGGACAGCATGGGCAAAATATTTTGCGAACGCATCTGCAAATGCAAGAGCAGCAAAAACACGGTCTGCAGCAACTAAATCCGCAGTGTCTTCTATACATAAATTATTCCTCCCTGCATAAATTCATAAACCATTCCGCAGCAATAAATATAAGCAGGACAGTTTATGTATCACAGGGTACAAATTCACATTCTCTACACTACGCTTCTTTAAAAGATTATGCCAGACCTGTTATAATGTTTATATGATATGGTAAATTATGGTATTGTGGATAACATGTTGATTTATTTCTCGTTATAATTTATAATTAAGTTAGCATAAAATGGGAGGTGTTTTGCTGTGTTTACCGTATGTAAATATAACAAAGGCAGGATCGTACCTGTCTACATATCCAACAGCTTCCGTTTTGTCGCAGATCGCTTCAATTTAATCCTTGTAAAGGAGGGCTTCTTAACCTTAGTCTCTGATAAAACAAGAATTATAATAAACGGTCCCTCGCTTATCAGCCTGACCGGTAAGGAAGTGCTATCGCTCGGAATCGTTAAGGGCAGTATAACCTCCCTTTCCTTTGCACCCGATCTTGTAAATGTTCATCTTAACTATGAGCTTATTTTATCGGATATGTATTCGGAAATCGCGCAAGAACATATGTTCCCGTCGTTTGATATTTTCTTTAAGCATACCAAATTATACGGAGGTGTGTTGCCGCTCGAAGACATAAGCCTACGCCGCTTAGAGGAGCTGTTTGACCGAATATCCCTGCAGATTAACGAGCAGCCCACACATAAATGGTCCTGCAAGGTCAGGTCAGAGCTGTTTCTTGTTTTTGATATGGCGGACTATATTCTTAATCTATATGAGAACGGCAGTACGGAAATCAGCGATATGCTGGAGGCTATTCATGCAAAAATTGATACCAATATCAGCTTAACCGGGCTGCTCAGAGAATACAACACAAACGCAACTACCGTAGGGCGCAGGTTCAAAAAACACTTTGGTGTTACCCCAATAAAATTTGTTCAGGACTTAAGGTTACAGCTATGCTCCTATGTATTAGCGTTCACCGACATTACCGTTAATGACATCGCTGACAGCTACGAGTTTAATGATTCCACTTATTTTGCTAAATTGTTTAAAAGAAAGTATAAAATGTCTCCCTATGATTTCAGAAACAGAAAACGATTATTAAGGGACGCAAAGCTGCCATAAAAAACCGGAGTTACAATGAACTCCGGTTTTTTATGTCTATTTGCTGTTACTCTGCGCTGTTATCCTTTGCCTCTTCCACAGTGCTCTCTTCAGCCGTTTTATCATCGGAAACGACCTCAACAGATTCTGTCTTAGGCTTTTCTTCCTTCTTGGCTTCTGTCTTTTTTGCCGGTTTTTTTGCTGCGGACTTTTTGGGAGCGGTGGATTTCTCTTTTTCATCCTTCTTATCGGATGGTTTTTTCTCCGCCACCTTGTCCCCTGTCGATTCGGCAGCTTTTTCCGCCTTCTTTGCCTTCTTGTCCTTTGGTGCGTAAACAGAATCGGCATCA
>CAZGJQ010000040.1:0-16837 GCA_964525815.1 uncultured Oscillospiraceae bacterium | reverse complement strand
AAAACCGCAACAATAACAACGACAACCAGAACAGAAGGCAGAACAACGAGGTCAACAATATCCTGAACAGACGGAACAATCAGAATCAGAACCGTTTTGAAAACAATCGTAATAACAACGAGTTCAACAACGAGTTCAATAACAATCGCAACAACGAGGAAAACAACAACCGGGAAAATAACAATAACAACAATAACGACAACCAGTGCTGCAACCGCAGAGAAAACAACGAGGTAAATAATGTTCTGAACAGACGGAGAAACCAAGAAGAGAACAACTAAGGTAGTACCGTCTTTCTTCTGACTTAATAAAAAATCTCACCTTTTTTTCTTTTAAGGTGAGATTTTTGTTGTTATGTTTATTGTAAAAAAGTTGGAGAAACAATAAAGCTCTACAAAGCGGCTATTTATTGCTTATACATATAAATCGTAGTTACCTAAGAAATGCCGCTTAACCATAAGATAATCCACCGAGCTTATATTGTCGGAGCCCGAAACACAGGCTGCTGCAAGGAAAGCACCTTCGAGTGTATAGGTCTCAAGGAAAGCTCTTTTTATTCGTAGATAATCGACCGAGGTTACTCTGCCGTCCCCGCTGGTATCTCCGTTTACAATCACAGTGTAGCTCTTTCCGCCGGAGGTTATAACCGCACCGGTTCCGACATAATCATCACTTGTCAGCAGCTGTCCGCCTGCGTTTCTTACTGCCGCGCCCTGTCTAAACTGATGCATAATGTCATAAACCGTGTTCATCTCCGATATGCCCGAAATAACGGCAGTGCTTACTCCTCCAATGACAGCGGTATCCACCGAAATCGTTGCCGTGCTGAAGAACACCTGCGGAGCCGAATAATCGGAGAATGTTATATACGCACCTGAGTAAAATGCCGCTGAACCTAAATCAATTCCGTTAAGGTTAACCTGCTTACCCACTGTTGCAGATGAAGCATATGCCTTGTTTGTAAAGGCGGACGACTCGCTGTTATAATGAACCCCGAGCACAAAACCATTATCCGGAACAGCTACATCAGCCATTGCTCCTTCGTTAACAGAAACCGAGGTTACTATATATGCAGCCTTTTCTATATCCCAGTCACAGACAACAACAGTCGCCCAGGCAAGGTTTGCATTAGCTTCGGTCAGCGTTGCCGCATAAGCAGGCGTGTATAATATGGAAGCATCATTGCTAATCGGCTCATTTGAACCAGTTAAATATAGCCCGGTGTTTAATTTAGCATCCGCACTATATGCTTCGATTTCGCTTATAAGCAAATACTCGTCGGTAAAGAAATAACGGAATCTTATGTATCTTGTGGTTATTGATGCGGGAATATCAAAGTACGCCTCAATTTCCTGATACAATCCGCTCTGTGGAACGGCGTTAAGCGTAGCGTTTCCGAACTCGGTAAATATACTTCCGTTGTCCGATACAAACACCTTAACCTCGGTTGCCGCTCCGGCGTCCCAAGCACTGTAATTCAACATTGTTGTGCTTATTCTTCTGATACCCGCCGTTAGCTTGTCAAGATCAAGTACAATATCAATATATTTCCTTCCACCGGATGTTCCCGAAGGGTTTGCGATATTAAATCCTGTCCAGATACTGTCGTCGGCAGAGCTGCCGCTCTTTACCCCATCGGTAAGCTCGTAACCGTTTGTGTCGGGATACAAAGCATCCGCCGTGGGTGCGGAATAGGCCAAGCCCCGTGATATGCTCTTAATTCCGGTGCCCGTCAAGGCGAGCGCTGTTTCAAGGTCATAGAGAGCGGCGATGTAATCGGAGGCTAACGAACCGGAGTCTGCAACCACCGCTATTGCGTTGTCATATGCGGCCCATATTTTTTCCAGAGTCGCCGAGTTATATGTCCTAAACCCAATTTGCTCAGCCTCCGCTATGGCCTTGTTCAAGCCGTCTTCGGCAGAATAAACCGAATTCAAAGCCATTATCGTACGTGTATAGTCGCCGGGCATTGAGTTCTGGGACGAAAGAACAGCCGCTCCGTCATTATAGGCATTTATAAGCCCTATAAGCTTTGTAGCGGAAACCCTTGAGCCCTGAAGCACCGCATCTGCCTGATTCACTAAATCGGTAAGGTCATCCGCCAAAACAGGATCTGCCTGCTGCCTTTCTACAATGTAAATACAATTAGCCACATTCCGTCCGTAAGTGCCCTCCGAGCTCTGCAATGCAAACTCAAAATCTCCGTTTTGGTCGGTAATAAGCATCTGAGTAGAGCCGCCGCCGTCAAGATTGTATGCGGTAACACATCCCAGCTGAAGTGCTACTTCTCCCAGCTCCGGTATTGTGAGACCGGGCGAATTATCGGTCAGGTTTCTGCCCGCAGTAGTAAAAAGCACAACACTTCCGTCCGACTTAAGACCAATAACACTTCTCTGCGCTCTGGAGTTGTAGTGATCCAGAGCTATGGTCTCGGCTGCGGGATTATAAACACCGTCTCTTATCATACGGTATTGCGCCACAAGTGCCGCATTCGCTTTTTCGGTATACTGCTTAGAGTCTTCTATCGTTTCCTCTACCGCAATCTCAAAAATATCTCCAACCGAAACAGTTCCTGAAATGGCGGTCTTGAGCGGCGAATCGTTCTTCACATAAAGCACGAATTCGTCCTCGCCCACCGAGCTGTAATAGGAGTCTGTTCTTACCTCAAGAACCTCACCCTTTAATGTTCTTCCTATGCTGAGCTGTCCGTTATCCAGCTTTTTACAAAGAATCTCAGTTCCTTCTATCACCGAATCGGTTCTTGTGCCGCATTCGGTATCCCAATAATAGAACCTGTTGTCAACGGTTGCGGAGGTGGACTTTTTATTTATATGCACAAGAGAGCTGCCGTTGTTATGCTTTATCTCGCTTCCGTTATGATATACCTTAAAATCAAGCTTTGAGTTTACTATATTTACCTGTCCGTCCGAATTGAAAGTGATTATATCATGATTATAGCCTAAGGTTGCCTGTGCAAGCCTTCCGTCATGTACCCAATAGCCCGCATAGGTGCTTCCCGTAGCGGTTGAATAAAAGTTTGCGTTAATACCCGCTATGACATTTGCGCCGAACTGGCTCTCCGCCTGAAGGGCCGACCTGTATACATCACTTCCGGTGCCCGTCCATCTGCTGTAAACATACGGCATATAATTGCTTGCCGTAGGATTGAACTCAAGCGTATATATCGCCTGCTGCCGGCTTCCGCTGTCCGTATAAATGGCTTTTGCATATGTAACATCACCGTCAACGGTTAAATTCCGGTTCTCTGCCGAGGTAATTGTCCCGGTACCCAGCGTATGCCCAACAGTATATGTAACTGCGGATACCGTTATCGCTGTTGATGATAGCAGTAAGGCTATCGTCAACACTAATGCAAGGATCTGCCTTTTGACCTTTTTCATCGCTTGTTTTCTCCCTGTCATGAATTTATTTTTTTTGTTTCTTATGATTTTATTCATTTTATTATACATCTTCACCAAAAATATGTCAATACAAACGGCAATATTTTCTGTTTTATAATAAAAAAGCCAATAAAAGCGGGGGCGAAAAAGCTCAACCCCCGCGATTATATTTAATTTATTGTTTAATTGAGTTTATTGTGCAAATATGTCGTGAGTTCCTAAGAAGTGTCTCTTGATTTTTAAGTAATCCGAAGCTGTGGGCAGAGAAGAGCCTGACATTGCACCGGCCTTGAGCTCAAAATCAGTCATCTCATAGGTCTCCAGGAACGCCCGCTTAACGAGCATATAATCCTTTGAGTTGATTACACCGTCGCCGTTTATGTCGCCCCTAATAATAACTGTAAAAATGCTTGAGCCAACCTGAATAGTGCATCCGGTTCCTATTTTTTCCGTTTCGCTCAGTTCGTTTCCGTCCCTGTCCTTAACGGTAACGCTGCCGTCAAACATCTCCGTAACATCATTAACCGTCTGATTTTCCCGCAATCCGTTTGCAAAGTCACCCTCAAGCCTAAGAGCAACCCCCGGCTTAAGAACAGGCACGTCTGACTGCGGCTTTTCGATGGTTATATAGCAGCCTGCGAGAGCCGTTTTTGTATCAATATCAATACCATTCAAAATAAGAATGTCCCCGACCTCGGCGATGTTTGCATATGCCTTGTTTATTTGTCCTTCCCCCGAATCTCCGTGTACTCCGAGAACAAAGCCGTTCTCCGGTACCGTTTTGATAACGTTGCTGCCGTTACCGTGTGCAGTCTGAATCACTACATATTCCTGCAGCTCCTCGTTCCACTGTGCCGCTATGGCTCTTGCCCAGTTAAGGTTTGCGTTGTCCCCGTCAAGCTCGGCTGCGTAATCAGGGGTAAATATAATGCTTTGGTTGGTAAGAATCTTAGAGTTGAAGCCCGTCAGATACATTCCCTGTGTCAGAGGAGCATCGAATCTGTATACCTCAAGCTCACTGATAAACATGAACACCTTTGTGTTTCCGCCCACCATATGGAATTTTACATATCTTCCGCCCACTCCCTGATTAAGCTCAAGCGTATATTTAACATCCGTTGCCTTTATTTTTTCGTCGTCACTTTCATCGGCGGCGCTCCTACATAGGTTTGATATGTCCGGAGTTGCAATACCTGCCTCAGTAAAGTCTGTACCGTTATCCGAAACGGATATAACCACCTTTGTTGGTGCCTCTATTCCGG
Source organism: uncultured Oscillospiraceae bacterium (assembly GCA_964525815.1). GTDB lineage: Bacteria > Bacillota > Clostridia > Oscillospirales > CAG-382 > UBA1049. The sequence goes on along the minus strand of CAZGJQ010000040.1, from coordinate 12,174 downwards.
GTTCCCAGTTGTGCTGTGCATATACGGCAAACTTTGTGAGCATACCCTCTCTTCTGTCTAAATCAATTATAACATCGTAATAAGGAGCTCCGTTCTCCGTTCCGCCTCTATATGAGGAATGGAATCCAACCCACGCCGCACCGTACTCGCTTATTGCGATCGACTCTGCATAACCATCGGTCAGCTCCTTGTTATCGGTATCCAAATAGTTATCGTTTGCAGTGGGATGAGCATCTCCTATCTTTGTATAGCTCTTACCCTGAGATACGTTTATCTCAACCTCCCCCTGCATATCCAGCAAGGCTCTGAGCGTTCTGGTCGCTTCGTTAATCTCCTCTGCTGTCGCATCCTGATCCGCTCTTACCGAAGAAGCTATATCATATGCATCCCAGATCAGCTCCAGCACAGTAGGACCGTAGTCCAAAAAGCTGATAGCGGAAACCGCCGCAAGCGCATTATCCAATTCACTCTTGCCCGACAACGCCGAACGCAGCTTCATATATGCACGGGTATAGTCGCCCGGCATACTGTTTTGGCTTTCGAGAACCGCATTTGCGTCCGCAATCGCTTGAACAACCGCCGCCGTTTCGTTATCCTCGTTTTCCTCAATAAGCTGCTCGAGTGCGGTAATAATCTCCGCATCCGCATCCTGTCTCTCAACTATAAAAATACAATTTGCTACATTACGTCCGTTTGCGCCTTCGTTACTTATATGGGCCTTGACAAAGCTACCGTCTTCCTTAATAACCATCTGAGTGGAGCCGCCGCCGTCAAGGTTATAGGCGGTAACACAGCCCATCTGTACCATTATATCCGCAAGCTCATAAACCGTAAGTCCGGGAGCTCCGTCGGTTACTTCCCTGCCCGCGGATGTTATGAAGATTACCGAGCCGTCCGCCTTTAAGCCAATCGCACTTCTCTGCGCTCTTGCGGACATAAAGCTCGAGCCGAGCTGACTCAGAGCCTCCGCCGTATCCGAAACACCGTTCTTGACAATGGGGTATTGCGCAACGAGTGCGGCGTTTGCTCTCTCTGTATATATCCTGGAGTCCTCAATGCTTTCGCTGACAGTAATTTCAAAAACATCGCCCAGTGCAAGGCTTGAGAGCACAGTAGCCTTTAACGGGGAATCGTTCTTGACATAAAGAACAAACTCATCCTCACCAACTGAGCTGTTATAAGAATTCTCCCTTATCTCCAGCACTTCACCCTTAAGGGTTCCGCCTATGGCAAGCTGACCGTAATCCAGCTTTTTGCACAATATCTCAAGTCCTTCAATAACCGAATCGGTCTTTGTACCGCATTCCGTATCCCAATAGTAGAACCTGTTGTCCACACCGGTCGAAAGCGATTTTTTATTAATATGTACAAGTCCGCTTCCTCCGCCCGAGGTAATCTCCCGACCGTTGTGAAACAGCTTAAAATCCAGCTTTGAGTTAACTATATTAACCTGTCCGTCCGAATCGAAGGTAATAATATCATGCTGATAGCCCAGGGTCGCCTGAGCAAGCCTGCCGTCATGCACCCAATAACCCGCATAGGTGCTGCCGGTGTTCACTGCATAAAAGGTGGCGTTTATACCGCCTATCACATTTGCACCAAACTGGCTCTCCGCCTGCTGTGCCGTTGCCAACGCATTGGCTCCCGTGCCCGTATACTTGCTGTAAACATATGGCATATAATTGCTTGTGGTAGGATTAAACTCAAGCGTATATACCGCCTGCTGACGGCTTCCGCTGTCCGTAAAAACCGCTTTTGAATATGTAACTGCGCCGTCATCGGTAAGCGTTTTGTTGTCCGCTGATGTTACAGTACCGGTTCCGAGTGTATCCCCTACCGTAAAGCTCGCTGCCGAAGCTGCAATCGCTGTACTTCCTACTATGACAAAAACCGCAAGCAGAGCCGACATAAGTCTTACTCTTTTATTCATTGCTATTTCTCTCCTTCTCATCATTTTGTGTGTTTATTATACAAATGTTTCTTTGTAAAGTCAATAGATTATGTGTATATTTCCGAATCCAGGAGGACGGATATTTTGCATACAGGAAGACCCATAACATTAAAAAAATCCCCTTCAATACGCTCAACAAACGCCGAGGCTCTGCCCTGTACTCCATATGCTCCCGCTTTGTCAAAGGGCTCTCCGCTCTTAATATATTCCTTTATTTCCCTGTCCGAGAGGCATCTGAATTTAACTGCCGTTTCCTCACAGCTTGCCATTATTTTATCACCGGAGAGCACGGAGTATCCTGTCAGCACGGTATGCCAAGCTCCGGAGAGCGACTTAAGAATAAAAAAAGCGTTCTCCTCGTCCCTTGGCTTGCCCAGCAGGCTGTTATCCTTGCACACCATTGTGTCGGCAGCGATGATAATATTGTTTTCCGCATTCAGGTTTTCTTTTACATATAAGGCTTTTCGTAGGGCTATTTCGGTTACCGCATCAGAGTGGCTCATATCCTTGGGCGGGGTTTCGTCTGTGTCCGCCTCCATAACTATGAACTTATATCCCGCATTTCCGAGAATATCCCGCCTCCGGGGTGATTTTGATGCTAAAACTATACTTTTTTTATTCATATTACAGGCTCCCGTATAAAAATGTCTTGCAAATAGCGTTGAATAATATTATAATGTATATTATCATTAATATGTGAAGGAAATGTGTTGTGAATCAATTAGAAATGGTTGCAAAATCTTACGATAAAGGCATTATTGAACATGGAAATAAAGATTTCCCTTCATACGATAATTTGCCGGATTATATTACAGATGATCCGGACTACATAAAATATAAAATGGAATTGGAAAGCGGCGGCGCAAACAACGGCAGCGAAGCGGTGGAAATCAAGGATTATTTATTACCCGAAAGAGGGATGAATTTTGTTGACCTCGGATGTAGTCTGAACTTGATGTTTAAAGGATATGACGAATGGGCGTCAACATATTATGGTGTTGATATAAGTAAAAAAACCATTGAATTGCTTAATGCCTTTGTTGCGAAGAAAAATCTATCTATAGGTTCTCTATATTGCGGAAGCGTGCATGATATGCCTTTTGACGATAACGCTTTTGATATTGGGGCGTGTATCGGAGTGCTTGAATATTTTGAAAAAGATTTCGTGGAAACAGCAATTAGGGAAGCCCATAGGGTAATAAAACCAAATGGGAAATTCGTGCTTGATATTCCAAACATCTCAAGTTCGACAGGGCGGATGATGATGCGCATTGAAGAATATTTAGGGCGGTGCGAAATGTTCGATTTGTTGCCTCACGAATTTGAGGTTGTGCTTCAAAAATATTTTAAAATAGAAAAATCAAGCAGAGTAGGCATTGAATCTGAGGATATGGGATTTGGATACTATCTGAGATGCAAAAAATAAAACGAACTAAGGGAATAAGAAAATGAGCTTTGATTGTGAAATTGTGGGAAAAATAGGTTCCATGGCTCTTATTAATCATGAACTTAATGAGCTGGATTATAATACCTTCAGCAGAATCGGTAAATATCTGAGTCCCGGATGTGTATGGATCAGTTCGGGAGCTGTTGAAATCGGAAAAATAGATTATTCCAAGAGGAACAACTCCGTTATAATGCCTGAAGACGATATTGCAAAATCGTTATATGCCGCTCAAGGTCAGTGTATTTTAATTGAGAATTACAGGCATTTTATAAAACCGGAGTATTCTGTCAGGCAAATATTGCTTGAGCATAATCACTTTAATGACGAAAACAAAAGAGAATATGTAAAAAAGCTATTATTGAGGTCAATTGAGCAAAAAGCAATACCTATTATTAACTATAATGACTCTGTTAGTAATGATGAAATAATGAAAATGGAGATTAACAAAATACGAAACAAAAACGATTCGGTTGTGGAGTGCATTGATAATGACGAAACCGCATCACAAATTTCGGTCTTGTTAAAATCCAAATATTTATTGATTATGACCTCCGCAGACGGCTTGCTAAAGAATCCGGACGACCCTTCTTCCTTAATCGAAAGAGTGGAGGGAAAGGACGCATATGAGTTGATTGAAAGCATTAACGGTCTTTTTCATCATTGCAGCGGTTCAAGCCGTAAGGGTTCAAACGGAATGCTAGCGAAGCTGCAGTATATTAAAGAACCGGTTAAAAACGGTACGGTTGTAATAATCGGCAGTTCCAAATACACCATTCCGGATTTAATTAAAGGAAATGTCAGAAGAACCATTATTTCAGTGCGGTAAACACAAAGGCTGACACCCATTCCAAATAAAACAGAAAGGATATAAATAAATGCTGAAAAATAAATGTCTTAAAGCAAAAGACGCCTTCACCATACTGTCCTCATCGAGCGGACAGATACGCAATCAGGCTATCGCACTTATGGCACAGACGCTTAAGGACGAATACGAATATATTCTTGCCGAAAATGAGAAGGATATTTCCTTTGCCAAGGAAAAGGGATTGTCCGAAGCTCTGATTGACAGGCTGACGCTTACCAAAGAACGAATTTATGCTATTTCGCAAGCTATGCTGAAGGTATGCGCCCTTCCCGACCCAATCGGAAAGGGGAGCGTAAATACCCGTCCGAACGGACTGACTATACAAAAGGTACAGGTTCCCATAGGACTTATTGCGATTATATACGAGTCCCGTCCCAACGTTACCGCGGACGCCGCCGCTCTTTGCATAAAATCGGGTAACACGGTTATTCTGAGAGGCGGAAGCGAGGCGATTAACTCCAACATTGCACTCTCAAGGGTGCTTCGTAACGCTCTTTCTGCCTCCTCCCTGCCTGCCGACTGCATACAGATAGTGGAGGATACCTCCCGGGAAACTGCAACCCGGCTTATGCGGCTGAACGGCTATGTGGATTTGCTGATTCCGAGGGGCGGGAAATCGCTCATTCAAGCGGTTGTGGAGAATTCCACCGTTCCGGTAATAGAGACAGGTGCGGGCAACTGTCATATATATGCTGATCAAAGCGCAGACACGGAAACAGCGCTTAATATCATAAACAACGCAAAAACACAGCGTCCCTCTGTATGCAACGCAGCGGAGTGCCTGCTTGTTCATCGCAAAATAGCAAAAGAGCTGCTTCCGCTTGTTAAGGAAAGAATGCCCGGAGTAGAGCTCAGGGGCTGCGAAGAAACGCTTAAGCTTCTGCCTGACATTACCAGAGCAACCGAGGAGGATTTCTATACCGAATACAACGATTATATAATGTCGCTCAAGGTTGTTTCGGGGGTTGAGGAGGCCGTATCCCATATAAATAAATACGGCACAAAGCATTCGGATGCTATAATAACCAAGGATACTGCTTCGGCTGAATATTTTACCATGAATGTGGATTCCGCCGCCGTTTATGTCAACGCCTCCACCCGATTTACGGACGGAGAGGAGTTCGGTTACGGAGCCGAAATCGGCATTTCCACCCAAAAGCTGCACGCAAGAGGGCCCATGGGGCTTGACGAGCTGACGACGGTAAAATATAAGATTACAGGTAACGGACAGATAAGGTAAAAAAGGAGCAAAAACGTAGAATTGAAGGATTTATTGCCTACAAAAAAAGAGCTGGAAGCCCGTATCGAACGATTCCTTGCTCTGATGAACAAAAATCATCCCGACTGGGACACCGCCATAATTCTCAGCAGGGTTAATCAGTACTATTTTTTTGGCACCATGCAGGATGCGGTTCTGTTTATAAAAAAAGACGGCTCATTACATTATTTCGTTCGGCGGAGTCTTGAGCGGGCAACGGATGAATCCCCGTTTGCGGGCAAGGGAATTATTAGCGGAATGAACAGCTACCGGGATGCGGCTGCCGTAATAGGTCGCAATCTCGGTAATCTCTATACAGAGATCGAGGTTATGACCTGTGCGATAGCAGAGCGGCTGGGTAAGCACTTTGTGTTTGATAATACAAGCTCGCTTGACAAAACACTTTTTTCCTTAAGAGCGGTAAAGTCGGATTACGAGCTTGAGCTGATGGAAGAGGCGGGCAGGCGGCACAACAAGCTGCTTCTAGAAACAGTGCCTTCCCTTCTGACCGAAGGTATAAGCGAGGCCGTTCTTGCGGGGAAGCTGTACGCCGAGATGATGAAGCTGGGACATCAGGGGGTCAACCGTTTCTTTATGTTCCAGACCGAGATGGGAATAGGGCAGGTCGCTTTCGGGGAGAGCTCGCTGTATCCCACCTGCTTTGATGGACCGGGCGGCTCCTACGGTATGAACGCAGCCGTTCCGCTGGTCGGCAGCCACGAAAGGCGGCTCAGAAAAGGTGATATAGTGTTTGTGGACATCGGCTTTGGAATATGCGGATACCACAGCGACAAAACGCAGGTCTTTATGTTCGGGGAAAAGCCCTCAAACGACATAGCCGAAGCTCACCGTCTTTGTATGAGGATACAAAAGGAAGTCGCTTCCAGGATGAAGAGCGGCAGCGTTCCCTCTGAAATATACAGAACGGTGATGAGCGGGCTTTCGGAGAATGAAAAAGAGAATTTGGGAGGCTTTGGCAGCCGAAGGGTTAAATTCTTAGGACACGGCATAGGGCTGAATGTAGACGAATATCCGGTAATTGCGGAGGGCTTTGACCAGCCCCTTCAAACGAATATGCTGCTGGCGGTCGAACCGAAGAAGGGAATTGCCGGAATCGGCATGGTCGGAGTGGAGGATACCTTTGTTGTAACCCCCGAAGGAGGACGCTGTATAACGGGCGGTTGCAGCGAAATAATTACGGTTTGAGCCACCGACAATAAAAACACACAAAAAATCTTTTGCGACATAATATTACTTTGCACCCATTGCGTATTTTCCTCATATCATTACTATTGAAGGGAGGATATGTAATGGGTTGCTTTGATTCAACGTTCGGCGGCGGCAGTAGTTGGTGCTGGATTATCATTCTCATTGCTATTGTAATTGTTTGCTGCTGCTGCTAAGACGGTAAATAACATAGTTAAGTGACGGGAAGCTTGCTTTGACAATCGTAAAAAATTGTACAAAAGCTTGTTCCTGCGGCTACTTTAAATGCCGGCTTATCTTTAAAAAGCATTGAGACTTATTGGATTTTCCCAATAAAACGCCTGCGGCTGATATCAGGCAGGCTGATTGGCAACGCTAATGCGTCTCCTCAAGAGACCTCCCAGCTCTACGGAAATGTCTCTTACTTGGGAAAAGCTACAAAAAAACCGCTCAATACCGTGCGTATTGGCGGTTTTTCTCTGTAATACAATCGACTGATACGGATAAATGTTATTTTCAGAGCGTTTTTGCGTTAAGAAATTACTTACAATTATGTTTCGTGCGGTAACGGTTATTGCGGGTTTTTGATGGAAATAATAGTATTGAAGCTCCTAAAAATCAAAAAACGGAGGAACCACAATGACCCGATTAAAAAAGCTGATTTGTCTGGTAACACCCGCTCTGATTATGTCGGCTGTTCTATTTATTTATTCATTCTTCGCAAACCGATTCCTTTAAGAGGCTGCGCTCATAATAAAAAAGATATTGCTGGGCTATACCTGCGTTTTCTCCGAAATAATCGGCTTCAAAGTCCTCTCCGTAATATTTATCAATAATCCGTTTTACCCACACATCCTTTGGAAACGCCTCATAGAACCCAAACGCAAAAAGAAGCACGCAGTCGGCAACCTTTTCCCCCACTCCCTTTATGCACATCAGCTTTTCTCTTGCTCGTAAATATTCAAGGCTGCCGATTTCACTCAGGTTGATCTGACCCTCAGATACCTTCCGGGCGGCGTCTATTATGTATTTAGCCCTGAATCCGCTTCTTATGGGCGCAAGTCCGTCTATTCCGGCTGCCGCCACCTTTTCGGCTGTCGGGAACGAATACGCATCCTCCGAAATTTGCTCGCCAAGAAGTCTGCAAAGGGAGGAGATTATTTTTTTTATCCTCGGAATGTTGTTGTTCTGCGATATTATAAACGAGCAGAGTGTTTCCCAGCCCTCCTGTCTCAGAATTCGCAGTCCGCAGGCTCTCCTAACAGCTTCCCTCATCCTGCCGTCAAATGATAGCCGGTCCAAAATGCAGGCATAATCCCTGTCGAGATCGAAATAGCTCCTCCACCTTTGCTCAAACTCCGACTCCGACACATCATAAAGGGTAACGATATCCTTTTCCTGCCCTATTATGAGCTTCCTTCCCAGCGCAACCCCGCTGTACAGTCCCTCGGAGGTTTGCTCAAAGCGAAAGCACTGACCGCATTCAAAGGTCTGCTCAAGGCTGAAGTTATTGCAATTGGTCAGTATTATATTGTTGTTTTTTTTAATTATTTCCATAATTTATCTTTCTTGCTTGAAATTAACGCTGTTTTGCTGTATAATTTTATAGTAGAATAAGCATATAAAAAAGAGGTTTGATTATGCAGGAGAGAATATATACCATACCGGTCAACGAAGCGTTTGAGCAAAGCGAGGGAGGATGCCCCTTCTGTCTGCTGTTCAAGAGGCTTGAGGACACCGAGCTTGACCTTATTTTAGGTGCTTCCATGATGGAGCCCGATATTCGCAAGGTTACAAACGAAAAGGGCTTCTGCAAGCTGCATTTTACTAAAATGTATCATCTGAAGAACCGTCTCGGTCTTGCTCTCATGCTGGAGAGTCATCTCGCCGAGCTTAAAAAGGAGGTTGGCACAGGTGGTCTGTTTGCTAAAAACATCGGGGCAAAGCCGGTCGCTCGAATCGAAAAGCTGGAAAAAAGCTGCTATGTATGCGATACCATTAACGAGAAGCTGAGTAAAATGTTCTCAACTGCAATATATCTCTATGAGACCGAAACGGAGTTTGCGGAGAAGCTCCGACACCAAAAAATGCTTTGTCTGCCCCATTACAAGCGCTTATTGGAAACCGCTTACGGCTCCATGAACAAAAAGAAATACGAGCGGCTTGTTAACGATGCGGATAAAATAGTATCCAATTATATTTCGGCTCTTAAGGAGGATGTTTCCTGGTTCTGCAAGAAGTTCGACTACCGCTACGACGACCAACCCTGGGGGAACGCAAAGAGTGCTGTCGAGCGCTCCATACGGTTCCTGAGCGGACCTGCTGACCTTGACTGACCGTATAGCATCAAAATAAATTATTTTTGGATTTTATCCGGCATAATATGCCGGATTTTTTTGACATTTTATGGTGATTTCGCACCGCAAACGGTTTACATAACACAGCCTTCAGGAGTGCATTATTGATTATGGAGTCCACACTTTCCACATGGTTATCCACCGTTGTTTCATCGTGTTTACGCCTTTTTATGGTTTTTTAGTGGACAAACACTGGGTTTTCCACCGACTTATCCACTTTTCGGGGATGCGCATTATGTATTTTTGCTTATTGGTGAAAAAAATCAACTTTACACGCTTTTTGTCGCAAATGCGTTAAGCGCAAGAGGAGCGGCAGCTCCCGAAATATATTCAAAATATCCTTGAGCCGCTATCATTGCCGCATTGTCTCCGCACAGGGACAGAGGGGGTAAATAATGGTTCACCCCAAAGCTGTCGGCAAGCTCGCCGACCGCCCTTCTGAGATGCGAATTTGCGGCGACACCTCCCGCTAAAACTATGGGCAGGGATGAATCCCTCTCCAGTAAAATACGCAGCCTTGAGGTTATGGTACGCACAAGAGCCTCGGTATAGGAGGCGGCAATATCCGCCATAAAACACTCGTCAAGCTCAGCGTTCCCCGTCCTTGCCTTATGATTGTGAACAAGGTTAATCAATGCCGTCTTAAGCCCCGAAAAGGAAAAGTCCATCTCTGCGCCGTCAACGCTGCTAACCGTGAACTTAATCGCATTTTTGTCCCCCTGTGAGGCAAGCTTGTCCATTATCGCTCCGCCCGGGTATGGTAGCCCAAGCATTCTTGCCGCCTTGTCAAACGCCTCCCCCGCCGCATCGTCTCTGGTCTGACCGATTGAATCATAATCGGTATAATTGTTCACCTTAAGCAATGATGTATGCCCGCCCGAAACCACCAGAGCGACAAAGGGAGGCTTAAGCTCCGCGTGAACAAGATAATTTGCGGCGACATGCCCCCTTATGTGATGAACCGGAATCAAAGGCTTTCCGGATGCAAAGGATAGCCCCTTGGCATAGGAAAGTCCGGTAAGCAACGCCCCTATAAGCCCCGGGCAATAGGTAATCGCTATGCAGTCTATATCCTCAAGCGTAACCGCAGCGGCGTCAAGCGCCTTGCTTACAACACCGCAAATAGCCTCGGTATGCGCTCTGGAAGCTATTTCGGGCACTACCCCGCCGTATACCGAATGTATATCTGTCTGGGATGCTATTATATTAGAAACAACCTCCCTGCCGTCCTTCACCACTGCTGCGGCGGTTTCGTCACAAGAGGTCTCTATACCAAGAATCAACAAGATTTTTTTGCTCCTTTTTCTTATATTATGCTTTTAGTACCATAATTAACGCGCTGTCGCCGTCCCGAAGACCCTTTCTGCTTCCTGTCTCCCGGAAGCCAAGGCTCTCGTAAAGCCTTTTAGCGGAGGTATTTTCCGAATCCACCTCAAGCATAAAGGAAACGGCTCCCCGCTTTTTTCCCTCCTCTATCAGAGCGCGGAGCAGCATTCCGCCTATACCCGCTCGCCTGTATTCCGGTAAAACAGCGATGTTCATAATCTGTCCTTCGCCCGCCACAATATACATTCCCGCAATTCCGATAACAAAAGAGTCTCTTACGGCGGTAAGATAAACTGCGTCCTCCTTCTCGGTCATCAAGGCTATTTCCCGGGCAGACCAGCCCTGCTTTAGGCAGACCTTCTCTACCTCATATGCGGAGTCCGCCAATGACTTAATAAGCTCCTTTATTACAGCAGCCTTCATTTTTAGCCGAGTATTCTGACAACAAGGTCGACAGGAGCCACTACCGATTCACCGGTTCCTCTGTCCTTGAGATATGACCTTCCGTGTGTATCCGAATAGAATATCACGGTATAATAGAGACCCGGATATTTTGCGGATAGTAATCGTAAATAAAAATCGTTTTCGGAATCGATTTCGCTTTCCGTTACCGTAACCCGCTCGCCCTCCTTCAGGGCGTCCCTGATTCCGTAAACAAGCTCGCTGTCGTCCCGCCTGTCCTCCCCACGCAGCTCCTCCGGAAGGTACTCCTGCGCAGCATAAAAGGTATCCACGGCAAGAGATGCCTCTCCCTCTATATATACGAACGCCGCAACCGGCTCGAAATTATTAATCGTAATATCCTCAAGGGTATCCGCTCTGTAAACATAGCTTATCCCCTCAACATTATCACAAATAAACTCCTTCGGCTCCTGCCAGGGAATTGTATAATAGGTGTTTTCGCCGTCCGTGGCGTATTCCTCCCCCACCTTGAGCGGTCGGACGGCAAGCATGGAGCAGACCACATATGTTATGTCGTTTTTTTCATCGTAGAATCCCTCGTTTTTTTGCTCCAGCTTTATTTTTCCGTCACAGCCGCCAAGCAAAATTAACAGCGACAGCATAATGCACATAATTGCTCTTTTCATTTTTCCCGCCCTTTTTACTTAACAAAATATATCAACCCTTTCTTCGAGCTGCAACCATATTACAGTCCGAAGAAAGCCCGCCGAGTAAACTATAACTCGGCGGGAATAATTATATCATAAGATAACTTATATTACTTCTTTTTCTTGATAACCAAGAAGTATACAGCTCCGCCTATTGCAACAACACCGACAATTATAAGTATTATCGCCCAGGTCGGGAATCCGTCTTCCTCGCCCGTACCGTCTTCGCTGGATTCATCAGCCGGTTCGGAGGATTCGTCCTTGGATTCTTCCTCGCTGGATTCGTCAGCAGGGTCGCTGGTCTCATCCGGCTCAGAGGACTCGTCAGGAATGGTTCCGTCAAGCTCTCTTGTAACATATACAAGCGGATCGGTGTGTGTAAAAGCCCCTTCTTGCATATCAAATCCGAGGAATACTATCACATCGTCCTCAACAAGCTGCTTAGCAAGCTGTACTCTGTCGTCTCCCGCAGTACCCTCTCCGTCACTGTGGAAAGCAAGCACAACATCTCCTGCCTCAAGCTCAAACTCGGGGTTTCCACCCGCTCCCTGAGCTACCTCCACTACGGCATATGTGTCATCCTCATCCTCAACCGGTCTGAGATGAACATTAGTCGAGTACTTTAAGTTGTAAGAGTTAATAAGGTCTATCTTTG
>CAZGJQ010000039.1:0-17000 GCA_964525815.1 uncultured Oscillospiraceae bacterium | reverse complement strand
TTATTACAAGAGCGAGGAATATGTGGGTCTTAATCAATCTGCTGTGGATGAGAACGGAAATTTCGTGCTTGTTCTTGATCTGGACAGTGTGATGAATGACCTTTCGGCGTTCGAGATAAGCTATCTTAACGAAACGGATATTGGAATTTTTGCTCCCGATTCGGTTACATTCTATGTGTCCGAGACCCGTAACGGCGATTATGTGCCTGTGGGTACGATAGACATCAACGAGCCTACAACCGCAGGAATTTCCGAATCCAAAACAGCTGTGGTTACTCCCGACGGGCCGGTCGCCGGACAATTCATTATGATAGAAATAAAGCACCTCGGGAGCTATGTGGACGACGAGGGGGTTACCCGCACCGCAGGCTGGGTGTTTCTTGACGAGATAAGTGTCTACGGAGCCGAAGAGGAAAGCCCGGACCAGAGTCCTGACGAGAGCCCTGAGGAAAGTCCTGTCGAAAGTCCGGACACAAGCCCGGAAACAAGTCCTGACGAGAGTGTGCCCGAAGCCGGAGACAATATGAGAATAATATCCGCTTCTATTTTAGCGGTAGCGTCTGTGCTTATGATTTTGGGCATAATAAGAAAAAGAAGGTACGGCGGATTTAAGAAGCTGTAACAGCCAGACAGAAACGCAAAACAAATGACGGGCGAGTCTGCCCGTCATTTGCTTTGCGTACATATATTAATTCATTCCGCTTTTTTCCATATCAACCCTACCGTCATCCAAAAAAACAACATCCTCCTTCAAGAGTAGCTCCCGCTGACGCTGTATACCCCCGAATACAAAGGCGGTGCTTAGGCTACCGTCCTTTTTTACCACTCTGTGACAGGGAATATTCTCTGGATCGGGATTGCAATGCAGCGCATAACCCACCACCCGAGACCAACGGTAGTTTCCCGCCAGAATTGCTATCTGCCCATATGACGCAACCCTTCCGCTCGGTATTTTTTTTACCTGCTCATATATAAGCTCATACACAGTCATTTTTAGTAGTCTCTCCCTGTGATATTTTTTATATATTATATCATAATAAGGTGTGTATCACAAATTTTTCATCAGAGCATTGGCAATTTTACGTTTTGTGTGCTAAATTTTATGCGCAACAAGCGTTTTGTCTGCGTTGTTTGTGTTTTCATAAATATTTAACATATGTTTTTTCCCAAACACTATTGACATTTCATTCCAGACGAGTATAATATTCACATCGTTAGCACTCGCGCGCATTAAGTGCTAACCAATTGCTTGAAAGGGTGGTTTTAGTTGGAGCTGACCGAAAGAAAAAAGGCTATTCTAAAGTCGGTTATAGACTCTTATATCGCTTCGGGCGAGCCGGTAGGCTCCAAGTACCTTGCCGAGTCGTCCGAGTTCAGTCTTTCCAGCGCCACCATCCGTAACGAGATGAGCGAGCTGGAGGATATGGGCTTTTTGAAGCAGCCGCACGCCTCCGCCGGCAGAATACCCACCGCACTCGGATACCGCACCTATATTGACAGTTTAATGGAGCGTTATTTTCTTACCATAGAAGAGCTGCAGGTTCTGGACGATGTATTGAGCTATAAGCTCAACGAGCTTAGCAAGCTTATGGAGGAGGCAAGCAGAGTCATCAGCGAAATGACCAACTACACCTCCTTTTCCATTATGAGCAATTCGGACAGCGTAGTAAACAGATACGAGACCCTTTTCGTGGACGACTATAGCTTTCTTCTTATAATCATATATATGGAGGGCATTATCCGGAACCGTCATGTAAAGCTGAGCGAACCAATAAGCAAAAAAACGTTGGAGCAGATTAAAAAGGCTCTTAACAATACTCTCTCCGGCATAACCGCCGAGCAGATTAACCTTCCTCTTATCGTAAGGTTCGAGGAGGAGCTGGGAGAACACAGGAGCTTAGCTCCGATGATTCTCAGAGTCTTGTATGAAATGCTGGGCTCCTTTGACAGCCAAAAAATGCATATTGATGGGGTTACCAAGCTGCTGTCCTATCCGGAATTTTTTAATATTTCCAAGGCACAGAGAGTGCTTGCCCTGCTGGAGGAAAGACAGAGGTTCTCTAAAATGCTCAAGAACGCTCTTCCCGGTCAAACAAGCATTTTTATAGGGGACGACGAGCAGAGCGAGCTTGCTCTTCCGGATACGGGCTTTGTGTTCCACCCCATAACCATCGGAAAGAAGGTTATAGGGGCGATAGGAGTAATAGGTCCTAAGAGAATGGACTATAAAAAGGTTATCGCATCACTGAATTATTTTGTATCCGGTATTACCGAATCCCTTAATGACGGTTTTGATAACATAGATAAAAACAATAACGACATTACAGGAGAAAAGGATTATGGAAGACAAGAAGACAAAAAACCCGAAGAAAAGCACTGAGGATAACCAAGAAAAAGACGAAATAGTCTCCGAGACTATCGAAAAAGACAGTCCTCCGGAAATAAAGAGAGAAGGTGAGACGGAGGCACCGCAAGACGACGGTGAAGGCCAAACAGAAGAAGAGGATATGACAATCGAAAAAGTTAATAAGGAAGTAAAAGTGCTGAAGCGGGAGCTTGAGGAGCAAAAGGATAAATACATGCGGCTCTTTGCGGAATATGAGAATTACCGGAAACGAACCGGAAAGGAAGCTAAGGAGACCTACTCAAAAGGGCTGGCGGAGGCTGTAAAGAGCTTTTTACCCTTAATAGACAGCCTTGAAAAGGCGGAGGAGTTCTCTCCGGACGACGAGGGAATAAAGGCGTTGACCAAGCTTCTTTCGGATATTCTATCTTCCCTCGGCGTAACGACGATAGAATCGGACGGGCAATGCTTCGACCCAAACCTTCATAATGCAATTATGCATGAGGAGGACGAAAACACCGAGGGCTGCAAGGTTGTACAGACCTTTCAAAAAGGGTATATGCTATGCGATAACGTAATTAGGCATGCGATGGTAAAGGTTGTTAACTGAGCATAAACCGACTCATTCTTACAACGGAGGTATGCGGTAAATTAAAAAAATACTACCAACACGGTTTGTCCGGCGGCAGGCCGTAACGGGATTACTAAAATAATAACAACATCGCCGGAGAAAAGGAAAGGTATTAATTATGGGAAAGATTATAGGTATTGATTTAGGTACAACAAACTCCTGCGTAGCCGTATACGAGGGCGGAGAGCCGGTCGTTATTCCGAACGCGGAAGGCAGCAGGACCACACCGTCCGTAGTGGCGTTTTCAAAATCAGGTGAAAGAATGGTAGGTCAGGTAGCAAAGAGACAGGCAATCACAAACCCCGATCGTACCGTTATTTCCATAAAAAGAGAGATGGGTACCAACGAAAAGGTCTCTATTGACGAGAAGAACTACACCCCGCAGGAAATCAGCGCAATGATCCTGCAGAAGCTGAAAGCGGATGCGGAGAATTATCTCGGCAGCAAGGTTACACAAGCGGTTATCACCGTTCCCGCTTATTTCTCCGACGCACAGCGTCAGGCGACCAAGGATGCCGGAAAAATCGCCGGACTTGAGGTTCTCAGAATAATAAACGAGCCCACCGCTGCGGCACTCGCTTACGGTTTGGATAAGGATGTGAGCCAGAAGGTACTAATCTATGACTTGGGCGGCGGCACTTTTGATGTCTCCATTCTCGACATAAGCGAGGGCGTATTCGAGGTGCTTGCAACCTCGGGCGACACAAGGCTGGGCGGCGACGACTTCGACCAAAAGGTCATGGATTGGATTGCGGACACCTTCAAGTCTGAAAACGGCATTGATTTGAGAAGCGATAAAATGGCTATGCAGCGTCTTAAGGAAGCCGCCGAGAAGGCTAAGATAGAGCTTTCGGGTATGATGAGCTCTAACATCAACCTACCTTTCATAACCGCAGATGCTTCCGGTCCCAAGCACTTTGACGCTACACTTTCGAGAGCAAAGTTCAACGAGCTTACCTCCTCGCTGGTGGAAAGAACCATGACTCCTTTGAAGAACGCAATCAACGATGCCGGGCTCAAGCCCTCCCAGATAGACAAGGTGCTGATGGTGGGCGGCTCCACCCGTATTCCCGCAATCGTGGATGCGGTTAAGAGCTTTATAGGGAAGGATCCGTTCAAGGGTATTAACCCCGACGAATGCGTTGCAATCGGTGCGGCTGTCCAGGCGGGAGTTCTGGGAGGCGATGTAAAGGATTTGCTCCTTTTGGATGTTACTCCTCTCTCCCTCGGTATTGAAACACTGGGCGGTGTGTTCAACAAAATAATCGAAAGAAACACCACTATCCCGGTGCAGAAGAGTCAGGTTTATTCAACGGCTGCGGACGGACAGACCTCGGTCGAAATCCATGTTCTTCAGGGTGAACGGGAGATGGCGGCAGGAAACACCACTCTCGGAAGATTTATTCTTGACGGAATACCTCCCGCTCCGAGAGGAGTTCCTCAGATTGAGGTTTCCTTTGACATAGACGCAAACGGAATCGTAAATGTTACCGCCAAGGACAAGGGCACCGGCAAGGAGCAGCATATCACCATTCAATCCACCTCAAACATGAGCAAGGATGATATTGAAAAGGCTGTTCGTGATGCGGAAATGCATGCGGAGGAGGATAAGAAGCTCAAGGAATCGGCAGAGACTAAAAACAACGCCGAAAACCTGATTTTCACAGCGGAAAAAACACTTAACGAGCTGGGTGACAAGGTTACTGATGCAGAAAAGCAGCCTGTAAAGGATGCGATTGAAAAGCTGAAGGAAACCGTTAAGAGCGGCTCGGTTGAGCAGATAAAAGCGGATACCGAGGAGCTGCAGAAATCGTTTTATGAGATTTCCTCAAAGATGTATCAGCAGCCCGGCAATGACGAAGGCGATGCGGATAACAACGACCAGCCCAATGACGATGACGGTGTTTATAACGCAGAGTTTACGGAGAAAAACGACTAACTAAACATTTTATCCACACAGGCAATGCGGCGGTAAGCCGCATTGCCTGTGAGCGAAAGAATTTTACATATTTAATTAAGGGAGCTGTGTATGGCCGAGAATAAGAGGGATTATTACGAGGTTTTGGGGATACCCAAGACCGCAAGCGAAAACGATATAAAAAAAGCGTTCAGACTGCTGGCAAAGAAGTACCACCCGGATACCAATCCCGATGATAAGGATGCGGCAAAAAAGTTTAAGGAAGTGGGCGAGGCGTATTCGGTGCTTTCCGATACGGATAAAAAAGCCCGTTATGACCAGTTCGGGCATGCGGGAGTAGACCAGAGCTTCGGCGGCGGGTTCGGAGGGTTTGACGGTTTTGACGGCGGGTTTGATATGGGCGATATATTCGGCGACATATTCGGCGGTATTTTCGGCGGCGGCTCAAAAAGGAGCAGATACTCCAACGCTCCGTCAAAGGGAGAGGATGTCGGGTACAGAATCACGATAGACTTTGAGGAGGCAGCGTTCGGCTGTAATAAGGACATATCCTACAGCAGAGTTGAGCGATGCGCAACCTGCGGCGGAAACGGCGCTGCGAAGGGCTCGGCTCCGGAAACCTGCTCGGTTTGCCGAGGCAGCGGTCAGGTTACCACGCAGCAGCGTACACCCTTCGGTGTTATGCAATCCACCCGTGTTTGTGATAATTGCAGAGGCAAAGGGAAGATAGTAAGCGACCCGTGCTCAGACTGCAAGGGAGCCGGTTATGTAAAAAAACAAAAAAAATTAGAGGTCTCTGTTCCTGCGGGAATAGACAACGGTCAGCGAATAGTTCTGTCCGGTCAGGGTAACGCCGGGGAGAACAACGGACCCAACGGCGACCTTGTTGTGCTTATTTCGGTAAGACCGCATCATATTTTCGAGCGGGACGGCTACAATCTGCACTGCGAGGTTCCCATAACCTTCGTGGAGGCGGCTCTGGGTGCAAAAATAATTATACCCACATTGGAGGGAAAGGGTGAGCTTACCGTTCCGGAGGGAACTCAGAGCGGCACTGTTTTTGCGATAAAGGGCAAGGGTATACAGAATATCCGGGGCAAGAACAAAGGGGATTTGTATGCCAAGGTGTCCATCGAGGTGCCCAAGAATCTTAATAAAAAACAAAAGGATGCTCTTAATGCCTTCGGCGAGGCGTGCGATGATAAAAACTACGCCAAAAAGCAGTCCTTCTTCTCCAAGTTCAAAAAGTAAGCTCCTTGCAGATTGATTATGCTCTACGGACAGTTTTTCTGTCCGCTTTGTGTAAAATTAATGTAGGAGTTCAAAAAGTACAAGAGATTACCAAAAAGTGATATAATAGAGTTGGAAACCTTCTGTAATTTATCTATAATTGAAAGCTGATCCCTTATGTATCTCGGATAACGCTCCATTATACGACCAACATGCATCTCTGCCGGCTCCAGTCCGCAAAACCCTTCCAAAACCTTAACTTTCAGGCTGTCGTATTTGGTTTCCCTGAAACGGTCGGCATTTTTGGGTATTTGTACGAATCTACCCACCCCGTTGGCTTTAAGCTCGTGTTCAACGAGAAGTTCACCTGTATTACTGTCATAAAATCGCAATCTTTAACAAACATTTCGCAATTGTGATAAAAGTATGCAAATAATGACAGAAATCTCTTTACTTATTTCAATATTTGTACTATAATTAACACTATCCAAGCAGTAAGTTTTATTACCGATAAGAAAACCAAAGACCTCATCGACAAGATTGCTAAATTGGGTGGCATTTATTGCGACGAAACTCTAAAAACAACATGGTATTTTTCAACACACGCAGGCATACTAATGAGGTTGTATATTATAATATTGGATTTTTAGAAGATGCGATTCAGAAGAAGCTGAACGCATCTTTTTATGATAGGGTTGCTCTTTCCACTGTCTAGTACAAAATTTGCGGAAGGTAAACAAGAAGGGCTTACCTTTGTATGTTTTTTAATCGCATTTATAGTCCCTTTGTTGATTTCCTCAGCAGGTGTTAGATTGGGATTAACAGAGGGTGTTCCCGCCCTAATATCTTTTGCAATATCGGTGATTGTTTACATGGTTTCCTACGTTATTACAAGAAGGCTCTATACCAAAATAGATTTCTAAAATACGGTATAAAATTAGAGGGACAGTCCCGTAGGCGAGCATTAGTATTATAGGCACAAACCCAGTTAGTCTGCTGGTTTGTGCCTATCTTTTTGTGTCGGATTTGGTATTTACGCTTGACAGGGAAATGTAGCGGAGTCCAAAAGACTTAAAACGCCTATTCTACGATTATAACCGATACCGGGCAGCTCTCCTGTGCCTCAATCGCCTTATCCTCTGCATCCTCCGGCACATCCTCCTGCCAGACCTCCGCAAGATCGTCATCCGCCATTCTGAATACCTCCGGGCATATCTCCGGACACAATCCGCAGGATATGCAGCCGTCTCTGTCCAGTTTTGCTTTCATTTTTATGACCATTCCTTTCAGTAGTGAGCTGGAATTATGCCGTTCTTGCGGAGCAAGATTAACTCCCCTTTGAAGTTAAGGCACAAAACCGTTGTTTGAAAGGTTTATATTTTAACCTTTCTTTATTTCTGTTTGTATTATATCCCTCTAAGGTTAATTGTAATCGCTTTCGGACGGGTCATTGCCTCGTCAATGCTCCCGACCCTTATTATGGGAAGAATGGGAGCAAACGGCTCAATCCATGCAACCTCCATATCCACGGTAACCTCGTCCGGCAGAGTCGGTTAAACAAGGTTACCCTTTCTTCTTACCGTTATTTCTCATATATTATAATACCATGTGGAATAATCATAATCAATAAAAAACATGTCACTTAGTGTTTATAGGCTTAATAATCTGTCGTTAAACAAATTAAGCAAGAATTTATTTTATTATATCGCGAATAATATTGATTTTATAAAAACAATATGATATAATACTTTTATTAAATAGAAAAATCTGTAGCAACAAAAAATTTAAAATAAGGAGCGGATTATGAAGCAGAAGCATTTAAGAATTATAGCGGTAGCAGTATTTATCGTTATTTTAACCATCTCCAGCATTTGGGGAGCAACAGCAACCGAGCTTCCGTATGTACAGGACGGGCTTGAGGCGTGCTATTTGGGTAATAACAACACCGGAAGCGGCCAGGATACCGAGGCAACTACTTGGGCTGATTTATCCGGAAAAGGCAACGACATCATAAATGTGTTAAAGGATGACAATAACTATTTCACAGACAACGCATACCTGCTTGACACATCCAAGACCTATTTCCCACAGGCGGTGGTGGATGTTGTCAACGGTCAGGAGTTCACAGTTGAGCTCGTTCTTGGTGAGTTGAAATCTCTTGGACAGCAATATAATACCTTTATCAACTCCAACAATGATTATTTTGCACTTTTCCGCAGATTAAGTGACGATTACATTGAATTCAAGAACTATACCAACTCAAGACCTCAATCTGCGGGCGGTTTAGATTACTTCACAAACTCGACGGTTACTATTACCTTCAAGGTAGGCGGCAAGGTTACAATGTATGTTGACGGAGTACAGATTGATCAAAAGGATGCCGTAAATCCAATAGGAGCAGACGACCTTTGGTTCGGACATGATCATGAGACAAGAAACTACGAAGCCGAGTTCCTTTCGATGCGTTTTTATTCGGTAGAGCTTACAGCCGCTCAAGTCGAGGCAAATTACCTTGGTGATCTTGAGATTTTCTACGGTGATGATGATAGCTCCGATGACACGTCAGATGATGAATCTGAAGAATCTGAAGAATCGGAGGAATCCGACGAATCAGAGGAAGAGTCCTCAGAGCCCTCCGCTGAATCCAGCGAAGATGAATCCAGTGAAACAAGCGCACCTCAGACCGGAGATGAATCGAGGTACATATTATATGCTGTAATAGCTATTGCTGCGGTTCTGATTATAGCCACAAGCCTGATTACCGGAAGAAGAAAAGCATAAGAGGTAAAAATAGATTAATACAACCACTAAAAAAGCGGCTGCTTCGCCGCTTTTTTTGTTTATTCAGATGAGATTTACGTATCCGTATCGGGGTCGTAGAAAACGCAGCGATCCTTACCGAGATTCTTTGCACGATACAGCGCCTTATCAGATGCTCTGTACAGCTCCTCAAAGCTGTCCCCGTGCGTTGGGTATAGAGCTATTCCCATGCTGGCCGAGATGCATTGTTCATTGTTCTCGTCAACATAGAGCCGCTTGAGCGCAATACATGCCGCCGTTGCCTTTAACATCACATCCGTCCTGTCCCGTATATCCTTCATAAAAACGACAAACTCGTCGCCGCCCATACGGGCGACTATATCGGTGCCTCGGAATACCGAGCTTAGGCAGGCGGAAACCTTACTCAGCAGATTATCTCCCGTAAGATGCCCATACCTGTCGTTGACAATCTTGAAGCCGTCAAGATCAATCGAAATAAACGCATTTTTTATCGTTTTAGGGTCAGAAACCCTAAGATAATCGGTTATAAGATTCTGCGCCGCCTTCCGGTTATAAAGCTCGGTAAGCGAATCCCGCTCCGAATTGCGTTTTATAGCAAGCTCCTTACGTTTTTGCTCGTCTATATCCTTTATGTAAGAAATAGCCTTAATATCCCCGTTTTCAGGGTCGGATAGCAGGTTTGTGGTGCAGGAAACCCAAAAGGCCTGTCCGTTTTTGTCAAGATGACGATATTCGTTATACAGAACCGGTCTACCCTTCTCGAACTGCTTAATAAGGTTATCCCTGTGGTATGTGTTCAAAAACATCTCCCTGTCCTCGGGGTATATGGTCGAGTCGCAGAGACTGGGCAGGACTTCCGAATAGTTTCGGGTGTAATAATCAAATCGGTGTTCCGTGGAGATTATCTTTATATACCTGTCGGACGACAGATTAATTTCATATGTAATTATTGCATCTGCGAGCATTGCGGCGCGGTATTTCTCCTCCCGCTTATGCCGAAGCATCGCCTCCTTAGCCTGGGTTATATCCTCAAAGGTTCCTATCGACCTTACCATACCGAAGGCAGGTTCGTTGATGGATGATATTGTGAGCCTGTTCCATACCCGCTTCCCGTCTGCACGTTTTAGCTTCAGGATTAGGGAAACCATGGTTGTTTCCGGCTTGGAAATTGATTTGAAGCAAGCAACAAAATGATCGGTAAATTGGTCATCCACAATACCGTGCTTTACAAAATAATCCGGACCGTTTTCAAGCGTGGGAGGCAGATTATAGTATGAGCTGGTCTTGGTAACGAAATGAATTTTGCCGGACATTGACTCATACTCAAAAACAATATTAGAGGTTTGGCTCATTGCCATATTAAACCGCTCATTACTCAGCTGCAAGGTCTGCTGAACCCTCTTGTTCGAGGTAATATCGATACATACGCAATAGAGTCGGGGCTGGTCATCGCTTTTATCTACGGTACGCAAGCACTTGTTAAGTATCCATATGGTTTCTCCCGACAGCGTTTTTATCCTGTACTCAAGCTGTATCTCGGTATCCTCTTTCTGCTTTTCCAGCTGTCTTAATACCCTGTCCTTGTCCTCAACAAACACGCTGTCCAGTAAACCTCCGGTAGTGCCGGACTCCAGCTCCTCCCTTGTGCATCCGATAAGCTCCAAAAAGCCGTCGCTTATATATTCAAAGTCATAATCGGGATTACCGGAGCATTTTACCACTCCGCCCGGAACAGCGTTTACAATATTGTCAAGCTGCATTTTTGTGCTCGTAATGCTCTTACGGGATGTATAGCTAAAAAACAATACTATTACTACAACGAATGCAAACAGACCTACAACCTTTAGCATAAGCTCTATCGAAATATCGTTTATGTAATCTGTCTGCGTGATTAAAACGGTTTCCGGAACCGTCTGAAGAACATACCAGTCATTTACTCCGGAGGGCGTGTAGAATGTATATTTCTTTTCGCCGGAAACGGTGTATTCCAGAATCCCGCTCTCGCCGTTTTGAACATCCTCCTTGAGTGCCTGAAGGCTGAAGCCCTCCGCAAGCTCAATGTCCTCAAAAAAAGTCCAGGCATTATGCAAGCCGCTCTCCGGCAGGTTCTCATCCAGAGGGGTAATAATCATATTACCGTCCGACTCCATGATGCTTGCAAAGCCATAACCGCCGAAGCTTGTAATATTCACAGCTGCAGAAATACTCTCTACCTCATAAGCTCCGGTAAGCACTCCGGTCACATGCTCTCCGCTATAAATGGGAGCATAAAACGATATAATATCCGCCTCGGTTATTACTGATTTTATTACTCCGGACACACCGCTGCGCCCCCTAAACGCTTCCTCCAGGAAGAGCCGGGGAGCCACATCAGCCTCGGTTCCGTCTGGACCGTAGCTCACATAATCATCCAACACTATCCGTATTCTGTCAAAACGGCTTTTTTCATTAACGGCTCTTAGCTTCTCCAGCGAGTGCTCGGAGAGCAAATCCTCGTATTCGGAAAATGACTCTGCCGCGCAGTTTATGTAATCGGACATGCCATCCGTCATTGTTTTAATATTGTTTGCGGTTTGGTAAGCTATCTCCGCAAGCTGTGTTTTATTTGCCTCCTCGGTAAGCCGTGCGCTTTGCTGAGAGAATGTGTAAAAAAACATTATGTTGTGCAGGACAACGATTACAATGCCCGCAATTGTTATTTCTCCGCTGTACCTTTTTAGTTTGCTGAAAAATGAACGCAAAAAAACACCTCCTTGCTTCGGAATAACCAGCGAATGCAAAAAGGTGCGCTGTTGATTGCAATCGGCTGTCATACCATTAACTGGTTTAGACCCTTGACTTTGCGTCGCCGGATTTCCCCGGTTTTGCCAAAATATTCATAATTGTGTAACATTGTTTATATTTATTTAAAATTTGATATTATAATTAGTGAAAAAAGCATAATTAATAATTATCCTGCCTACATTATAAACCGTTTAATATAAATTGTCAATAGTATTGCAATATATTATAAAATTCCCCACTAATATCGTTTTTATA
Source organism: uncultured Oscillospiraceae bacterium (assembly GCA_964525815.1). GTDB lineage: Bacteria > Bacillota > Clostridia > Oscillospirales > CAG-382 > UBA1049. The sequence goes on along the minus strand of CAZGJQ010000039.1, from coordinate 5,057 downwards.
ACAAAATGCTTGATATGTCCTCAACCTTTTCCGCAATATAGGTTGCTCCCGCTTGTGTCAGCTCCTCCCGGCTACCGTAGCCGTAGAGCACACCCACCGAGTCAATTCCGCATACCGCCGCTCCGTTGATGTCGAACCTTCTGTCCCCTATCATAATCGCATTTTTTGTGTTTGTGGTATTATTTGCCGTGATCGCCTTGCGGATTATATCAGCTTTTTCACTATGCCTTTGCTCCATATCCCCCGCCGAAATATAGGAAAAATATTTGTATAAATCAAAATGCTCAATAACCCTTATGGCGAAGCTCTCCGGCTTGGAGGTGGCGAGAATAAGATTCATTCCGGCACTCCGCAGGCTGTCCAGAAGACGGGGTATCCCCTTATAAACACTATTCTCATAAATACCTGTTACCGAATAGACCTCTCTGTATTTTATAAGCGCTTCCTGTGCCTTTTTTGTATCGAATCCGTAAAACTCGGTAAAGGACTGGGCTAAGGGAGGTCCTATCATTCTTCTAAGTCTTTCCTCGCTGTCTTCGTTTATACCAAAATACCTAAGCGAATACTTCAGCGAGGAAAAAATCCCGGGCTGCGAGTCAGTTAAGGTTCCGTCCAAATCAAAAAGAATATGCTTGTAATTTTTCATTGTAAATATAAAAAGCTTTTTTATCGCGAGGGTCGTGATAAAATTTCCTTTCTGCTGAATTAATTATATGTTTTTTTATTCTATATTAATAATATGCTTTTGTCAACCGCTCGCAAAATATATGTCCGTGTCAAGTTATTGTAGGATTTTAATGCAAAAGATCAACCAAAAAGCCATATTAGCTTAATTGTTTAATAATTTACAACATATCGGAATTTCACCTGTGAGTGAGAGCGTTCCGATTGCATCGGCGCTTGGAAGCAGCCCTGCAGGGGGAATGGGTAACTCGTTTTTGCATTCCTTTTTGTTTTTGAAAGAAATTGTGCCGCCAGCAATTTTTATGCATATAAAAGTAGCTTGCCATTGTATCAACGACAAGCTACTTATTTGTATAGTCAGTCAACCACTGATACAATTTAACTATTCCTCCAAGAGGCACCCCCGAGGGGGTGCAAATGCACCCCCCTTTAAAAAGCATTAAAACAGCGGAGTTTAGGCAATCTTAGCCTCTATTCCGCTGTTTTGCTAGACATTCAGTTTACAATGAATTCCACATAGAATGTAATTTTTATACCTGTTTGAAAGATTACACAAAGCTTTCGGTTAATGTGTGACTATTGTTAAAATCAATAATACTCACTAATCAACTGCACTGATCATTAATAATTGATTGAATTATTTGTCCAATATTGCTTGTAACAGTCCCTTTGCATGATGTGATATCATTATTAAGTTTACTTTCTTGAGCAATAGCTATATGTACTTTATTAGCAAGCTCACTAATATTACTGTTAGTCTTCGGCCTCATACAAGATTTTTTTCGGAAAATATCTTCAATATACCTTCTTCGGTTTTGTCCATTCCCAACCCATGCATTTTGAATAATATTAGTTACATCAGGTAAAATCAATTCTTCAACCGAATTCTCATAATGTAATAATAAGAATAGTTCAAAACTAGGATTAGTAACACCTAGTATATTCTTCTTTATTCCTTTTTCTATAACTTGCTCATAATTCTGTAAATTATTTTCAAAAACATCAGCATCGAAAACGACGATCATTTTATCAAACTTTGGATCAAAAGTAATCATGTCGTTTGTTTTTTGTTTATCGGCAAATTCAATTAATTGCTCGGGATTTGATAAATTCTCGTCCTCATCTGTCTTCTCTAAATATACAAGATCAATTTGAGAATGAATTGATAAATCTTTCCTAATATCAATTAGCTTTTGGAAATACCATTTTTCGGTATTTTTACCTTCACAGATAAAATAATAATGTCGATATGGTTCTATTTGCCTTTCGCTATTTGTAGAACGGCTATTCCAGTTAGTATAGGTACGTATAGGTGCCATGTTATTCCTCCTTAAAACTGAAAGAGGTGAACACAGGAATCGCACCATACCTACCTTCAAGATAAGCTTTACTCAACTTTTTATCATATCGTTCCTTAAATATATCTAATGAATAAATGCAGCTGTTATTATTCTTATCCCTTTCTACAAACCAAATCTCATCTCTGCGGAACAATTCCTGATCCATTATTGATGATTCATGGGTAGTAAAAACAAGCTGTATTTTTTGTTCAGGATGAAGTTTATCAAACAGTTCAATAAATCTAGACGTTAGCTTAGGATGTAAACTTCTCTCCATTTCATCTATTACATATACTTTATCCTGCGACTTATTTAAGAGAATGTCCAACAATTCAAATAGGCGTCTTGTTCCATCTGACTCTTCACTAAATCTAAAGTCATAAAATGACTTTCCGTGTTTTAGTTTTATAGTGGTTACTTTAAATTCTTGATTATCTAATGACTCGATGTTAAAAAAACTATTATAAGAGCGCATTGAAATTTTAAATTTCGTTATACCTTCATCTTCGGATTTCTTCTTTAATTCTGCCATTAGATCATCGAAAATCGGAACTGGAAGTTCTTTGCGTAATTCTTCAATCGATATTTCATCTATTCCAACTTCACTAATACCAGTATCAAATGTTTTAATAAGTTCATTGATAATTGACAACGAAGCTTCATCGTAATAATATTCAAAGCTTGTGAGGGAAGTCTGGGGAGTACAAATATCCAAACTATCGTTTACCCAGTTAAAGACTTCTTTGAAAAAACCTAACTTTGAAGAGGGTGCATACTTTTTACCACGATTCATGACAGATAAAAATAGTGTATTTGAATTCTCGTCAAAATCATCTAAATAAGTTTGCATTTTTAAATTATCACTTGTTTCTAAAGAAATTCCATCACCAAGTTTCGGTTTATTTCCTAATTCTCTCTCAAATAATACTTTAGAAGAACCATTTTGATATAATTCATAAAGCCATTCAGAAATAATTTTCCTTTGGCTTAAAATCAATGAAAAACCATATGCATAAAATTTATCATTAATTGTAAATTGAATTTCAAAAGTACTTGATTTTTCAGCATTTTCTTTTGTTGTCTTGCAAAACATAGTAGTTGCTTCTGCTGGTATGGCCTTGGTAACACAATATTGAATAAATCTAAAAACCTCAACTAAATTTGATTTTCCTGCAGCGTTAGCTCCGTAAATAACAGCATATTTTAAAAGTGGTGTACTCTTAACATTAATTTTATGGTCTGTCTTTTTTCGTGTTTTGTTTGATGGAATCATAGTCAACACAGTTTCATTTTCAAAAGACATAAAATTCTCGACAAGTAATTTAACTAGCATTTCTATACCACCTCCATTATAGGTAAAATTATTGTATCATATGAATTTGAATTTGTCAATCGTAAAGGTTGTATTTAGAGTTTATTTCTCCAAATAAAAAACCAATATGTTCTGATTGGTAATTTAATATAATTATATGACGATTTATTCTCATTTATACATATACTATAAAATGCACATATAAAGTTTTTAATTTGAGTTAACATTTAAATCACAAACTTCGTTCTGGTCAAAAATATCACGGTAAGTTTTCCGTCAACAGTTACTTCGATATGATCATCTAATACCTTATTCAGATAATTATACAAACCATATATTATGAAACTCTGATTTTGCTGAAAATGTAATCAGTTATCGTGAAAATATAATTTTCTGATAGCGGTGCTGTTTCAGCATTTTTTTATCCATAAACCAGAGGTCTACTCCTTGACCCCTGGTGGATTGCCCCTACAAATATTAATTTATATAATAATTATCGACGGGGGCGGATGTAATGTCTATTCTCCCGAATAGATTTCTTTGTTGCCGTTATTACGTCAAACATAATTCTTTTTTCATAGTCGCTGCAATCTGAAAGAAGTTGGGCAAATTCATGGTTGGAAACTTTTATTGTGTTTTTAAGATTATCCATTAAAAGTTCATCCGCCGTGGTGTTCAGAGCATTGACGAGAAGGATAAAGGTGTCCAGACTCATGCTTTTTATCCCACCTTCTATGTAGCTGATATAGGTTGGGGATCGGTCAATTAGTTCAGAAAGGGCCAGTTGCGAAAAACCTTTTCTTTTCCTGATTGCTTTAATCTTTTCTCCAATTGAGATGTAATTGAGTGCCATAGTTGATACCTCCAAAAAATTTTATCAGTATCATTATAGCCTACGGACTATATCTACTTGTATAGACTATATATTTAATAGGCTGCACCCGATATAATTTTATTAAAACATAGCCTGTAGACGAAAAGGGGGTGTTGTTGTGGACAATAAAAGCAAAGAGGAATATAAAAAAGTCGGGGCAAGGATTAGAAAAATTCGCATTCAAAAAGGTATGACCCAAGCAGATTTATCGATTAAAGCGAATATCGGTCTTTCTCATATAAGTGATATTGAACTCGGTAAATCTAAAATGATGCTTGCCACATTCACACGAATTGCAGAAGCTCTGCAAATTTCCGCTGATGTGCTACTGCGTCCGGACATTCCTGAGGTGAAAAATTTATATCAGAATGAGTTTGCAGAAATTCTCGGAGATTGCACCCCGGATGAAATTGATGCTATTATCAAAATTGTTAAGGAATTAAAAGCCACAATGCACTCAAATAAAAATATGTATGATGTTTAACAGGTTAGAAAATCGTTTCTGACCTGTTATTTATTTCTCCTTTTATAAACCACGAGTCAAATACTTGACCCGTGGTTTATTCCTTTTATCGACAAAAAACAATAAAATGTTCCGGAGACTATTTTATTCTGGGGGCAATAGCTATGAATGAAGTTGAAATATATAATAAGATGAATGAAATTGCGGTAACACCACAATTCTCTATTATTTTTGGTGAGGATTCCGAACAATCAAGGAAGCTTGCCGAGCATAAAGAGTGGTTAGGGCGTATTCGTCACGAAAGACCGAGTACCCAGATGCCATATAAGGTTGGAATCTATATTCGCTATTTCAATCAAACAAAATACGAAGATTATCTTTCAT
>CAZGJQ010000038.1:0-17567 GCA_964525815.1 uncultured Oscillospiraceae bacterium | reverse complement strand
AGGGGCAATACAACAACATCGCTCTGGACAAGGTTTATACGGCGACGCTTCCGTTTACCGACAGCTCTCTCGGCTATGCGGAAATCAGTGGCAATGAGCTTACCGACGGTATTTATGGAAACACTTTGTTCGGAACAGAGTGGCACGCATTTCATATTTCGAATGCAGAAAATGATTTGTACACCGTAACGGTAGACCTGGGTAAACAGTATTCCGGAATAGCACGGTTCGGTATGGAGTTTAGCCTGTATCTCGATGCCGCAATAGCGCTCCCTTCATCTGTTAAGTACTATGGCTCAAGCGACGGAGTAAGCTATACTCTATACGGCGAGGTATCCCCTGTGCTGCACAGTGGTAATATTTATGATGCGGTGCTCGATACCGATGCGAAGAAGGCAAGATATATTAGGGCCGTGTTTGATACCGGAAGCAGTTATTTTGTATTCGCCTCCGAGTTCTTCATTGGTGTTCGGGCTGATGTACCCGTGCTTACTCCGACGGAAGGAGCATCGATAGCTCTGGACAAAGAGAACGGCCTTTGCATGGGCTTAACCGAGAACAGGACGGCGGAGGAGCTGATGAATATGTTCGAGCAGACGGTTGTGGTAAGAAACGCCGACGGTAATGTCGTGTCCGGAGGCACTATAGTAGGAACCGGTTTCGTTGTCGAATATAATTATAATCAGCAGCTTGTTGAGGAGTACACAATTAGCATTTTAGGAGACATAAACGGAGACGGCAGGATAACCTCAATCGATTTTTTAATGATTAAGCGTGCCTTCCTCGGAACCTATGTGCTGAATAGTGCTGCGGAAGCCGCCGCCGATATAAACGGTGATAAGGTTATATCATCAAGCGATTTTCTGCGTATTAAGAGGCATTTTCTCGGAACCTATAATATATACGAGCAATAAGAACAGAGAGAATTCTATATGGAATATACAAAAACAGATGCTCAAGAGACCTTAATGACTCCGGTAATTAATTCGGAAGCGGACTTTATTGAGGAAAATGATGGAGAAACCGTATTTATCAATGCGTTAAGTCCTTTATTCACGCTCGGAGGGATAATACATCCTAACAACAACGGAGGGGAGTATTACAGGCTGGACGCTGCGAAAAAGGAGACCTATTCCAAGACAAATGCTTTTTTAGCTGAGTGTACCTCCGGGGCGCAGCTGAGATTCATAACCGACTCTGACCGCATTGTTATTAAAATATGGCTGCGCAATCCCATAACCGGCATGAATCATTTTACCAACAGAGGTGTTTACGGCATAGACGCATATGTGGGTACTGGCACCAATCGCAGCTATGTCGGAACGCAGATGCAGACCTTTGCCGACAGTCCGAGTTATAACGAGGGCGGGCTGGGACTGGGCTTGGGAACAAAGGAGGTTCTTATTAACCTCCCGCTTTATTCCGGGGTATCAAAGCTGGTTATTGGGTTTCCGATAGGAGCAGGAGTTGCGCCGCCCGCAAAGCGAACCGTAAAAAATCCGGTGGCATTCTACGGCTCCTCCATAACACAGGGCGGATGCGTATCCAGACCGGGTAATATGTATGCACATATCCTTTGCCGTGCCTTGGATGCGGATTGCTTGAACCTTGGCTTTTCCGGCTCCGCCTTGGGCGAGCTTTCGGTTGCCGAATACCTCGGTACCAGAGAGATGTCCGCTTTTATTATGGATTACGATTACAATTCGCCGACTGCGGAGAGTTTGTTGCAGACACATGCTCCCTTTTTTGAAGCGTTTAGAACAAGGCGACCGGATACACCAGTAATTATTGTTACTCATCCCTATTATGACGCACCCACAGAAAAGGACGAGGAAAGAAAAGCAATAGTCAAGGCAACATACAAGTCCGCCGTAAAAAAAGGAGACAAAAGGGTCTATTTTGTGGACAGTGAAGGGTTCTTCCCGCCCGAAATGAGGGACTTGTATTCGGTGGATAATCTTCATCCCAACGATTTAGGTCAGTTTATGATGGCAAAGGCGATACTGCCCGTCTTAAAAAAAGCGCTAAAGCATTAAAATCAGGGATGCATATGCATCCCCGATTTCGTCTTACCCCACCAGAGGGTAAATTCTATTCGCTCCACCAGAGAGCATTTGGCTTTTACAGGTCATCTGCATCCTGAACGGGGACTTCACTATCATCCTTCGGCACACCTGTATAACTTCCGTTTGGGTCTGTATCGCTTGAAAAATCTTGCCCTGATATTTCAGGAGAGATATTCAGATACCTACTTCCATCGAGTTCGGGTGGCGTAAAGCGATAAGGGTAGTAAAACCTGTCCACACCGTTCAATCCATTCGAAAACTTAAACCTTCTGCGTCTCCTACCCATAAAAAGCACTTCCTTTTGACCAATCTTGCTTGGTCGGTATTATTATTTGCCGAAAAAAATAAAATATTCACCCGAATTAATTGACAAAAATAACCGATAATTGTATTATTGAATAATGGGAGAAATGAAAATGAGACTGATAGGAATAGATTTCGGCGATGCGAGAATCGGTATCGCTTCCTCGGATATAAATGAGACCATAGCAATAGCACAGGGAACCGTAAAGGTAAACGGCTTGAAGGATGCAGCGGAGAAGGTTTCTGCCCGCATTAGGGAGCTCGGGGGAGAAAAAATCATAATCGGAATGCCAAAAAATATGGACGGCTCCCATTCCTACCGTGCGGAGCGTACCCGCCGTTTTGCGGTTGCGGTGGAGGAAAAAACGGGGCTGCCTGTGGAGTTTATGGATGAGCGGCTGTCCACGGCGCAGGCATATCAATACCTTAATATAACCGATTATAAAAGCAGAAAGCGAAAAGACATTATAGACACATTGTCCGCTCAAATAATTCTTCAGTCATATCTTGACTCTTCAAAGCAAAATAATACTTGACAAAGACAACCGTACTGTATTATAATAACGCTTGTGCTTTTAATGGTACTAACAAAAATATCGGGGTGTGGCTCAGCTTGGTAGAGCGCTTGGTTCGGGACCAAGAGGCCGAAGGTTCAAATCCTTTCACTCCGACCAAAAAACCGTTGATTTTACTGAATAAATCAACGGTTTTTTATTATTTTGATTTAGGAAGGGCACATTATTTTTCCCTTACCGAGCTAAAAGTATAATGGTCTGGAAAGCTCGATAAAATAATGTTCAATGAAAAGGAACCTGATATAATAGAAAAGAGCTTACCGTCTCGGCATGTGCAAATGTGCATAAAAAGAAAAATCACGCACCTACCTTGGTGCGCGATAATGTGTCCGGCTTCAAGCTGGTGGTCGAGGCGACAGGACTTGAACCTGCGGCATCTTGCTCCCAAAGCAAGCACTCTACCAAACTGAGCTACGCCTCGTAATGTATACTAAAATGACTAAAAAGTAATATAAATATGTAATGATTAAAAAAATGAACACCGAACCGAACAATTCTTAAAACAAAGGTTTTTTGCCTTAATTCATGTGTTCTTTGTTCGCTGTTCACCGCATAACATATTGCGCTATATGCGAATTTTTGGGGTGGATAACCGGACTTGAACCGGCGACCCTCAGGGCCACAACCTGATACTCTAACCACCTGAGCTATATCCACCGCATGGCGTGCCTTGAGGGACTCGAACCCCCGACCTACTGCTTAGAAGGCAGTTGCTCTATCCGGCTGAGCTAAAAGCACAAATATGTGGAGCGGGTGACGGGAATCGAACCCGCACGGCCAGCTTGGAAGGCTGGAATTCTACCATTGAACTACACCCGCACGTAACAGAGCAGTCTGCGCTCTGTTTTTTGTCCTCATATAGCGTTTATTTTATACGAGCCGATTTGCTCTGCCTTAAATACCGGAACACCACAGAACCTCAGGACAGCTTGTTCAGCATCAAGGTAAACTGGCTCTTTTTCCTTGCTGCATTGTTCTTGTGAATAATGCCCTTGGAAACAGCCTTGTCTATTTTGCTGACCGCTTCAAGGTAGGTCTTGGAAGCAAGCTCCTTGTTACCTTCAGCAAGTGCAGCCGTGTATTTTTTGACAGATGTTTTTAGGCTTGTCTTAAACATTTTATTCTGTAACGTTTTGGTCTCGGTAACCTTAACTCTTTTCTTTGCGGACTTTATATTTGGCACGCAACTCACCTCCTTTACCCTAAATCGGACTAAGATATAATATCACACTTGTTTGCTTTTTGCAATACCTAAATCCGAAAAATTATATTTTTTTTATTATTAGGTAAAATAACTTAACAGAGCAAAAAATATCGTTTAACGAGGTAAATATGAACAATACAATCAGAAAAAGAACCGACCTTGCGCTGGAGGCGCATGAAATCAACAGCGAAAAAGGCAGGGCTGATGGTGTTATAGTCAACGAAAACGAAATAGACGGGATTATGGTAACAACAGCCGAGGTCAAGGAGGGGGAGGGGGAGCAGCTTACCGGGAAAGCGGCGGGTATTTATACCACCGTGGACATAGGAAGGGTTTGGCAGTACGACAACGAGCGTTTTAATAAGACCGCAAAGGTGCTCTCCGGTGTTCTCCAAAAACTGCTGCCCGAGCCGCAGGAGGACAAGTGCGTTCTAATAGGAGGCTTGGGCAATATGGAAATAACTCCCGATTCCATAGGTCCCAGGGTTGTATCGAAGGTTATAATAACTCGGCATATCCGTTCGCTCAACCGTGAGCTCTATGATAAAATAGGCTTTGGGAGCATAGCCGCCATAAGCCCCGGAGTGCTGGGGCAGACAGGAATAGAGAGCGCTGAGATTATCAAAAGCGTTTCCGAAAAGGTAAGTCCCTATTGCGTTATTCTTATAGATGCGCTTGCGTCCAGAAAGCTCTCCAGACTTGCGACCACCGTTCAGCTATCGGACACGGGCATAAAACCGGGTGCGGGGGTTGCGAACAACCGAGCTGAGATGAACGCTCATAGTCTCGGTGTGCCCGTTGTCTCCATTGGTGTACCCACCGTGGTGGATGCGGCCACACTCGCATACGACCTATTGGAGGAGATGGCGGCGGATTCAAAGCAAGGCTCGGACGAGGTATATGACAAAATAATAGATAAGCTTATGTCAGGCAGCGGCAGGAATATGTTCATTACACCAAAGGAGAGCGATGTTATAACCCGAGAGACCGCAAGGCTTATTTCCACCGCAATAAATCTTTCTCTGCACAGGGGCATAGATATAAAGGACATGGGGGAATATCTGACATAATAATGCATTACCTTTTTGCGGTGCTGCGGAATATGAACGCTTTGCCTTGAATATAATCTACAAAAAGAAGGCAGTGGAGTCTAAAGAAGCGGCAACCGAAAAAAGGAGAATTAATATGCGCAATCGTTTAAGCTACCGTCAAAGGCAGAGTATAAAAAGGTATGGTATTCTCTTTCTGTCTGTTATGATTATTACCGCAATCTTCCTTTCGATACCCGCAATTGCCAGAGCGTTGCCCGAGTCGCTTGCGCTTATTCTTACCGAGCAGGCGGACGCAAGCGGCTCGGCAGGCGCGCCTCGTGAAACGAGGCTTGTTCCGCTTATGGGGGAATCGTTTTCGGCGGTTTTGGGCTTTGATTATGAGAGTGAGCCCAAGATTCCCTCCCTGGAGGACATTGAGGGTGCGGAATATGTAAGAGCGGTCAACCTGTGCTGGTATACATTTGAGGACAAGCCAAGGCTTAATCTTATAAATCGAACGGATTACGAGGTTGACTTGTATAATTATCTCAACAGACCCTTTCCTATTGACAACAGCTTAACCGAAGAGCCTGTGGTGCTGATTGTACATACACACGGTACCGAGAGCTTTTTGGCTTCCGGAATAGAGTATTATACCAAGGACGAGACCTTTCGCTCCGAGGATACCGAAAAAAATGTGGTGGCGATAGGAGCCCTGCTTGCCGCAGAGCTGGAATCAAGGGGTATAAAAACCCTGCACGACACCTGTATGCATGACAAAGAGAGCTACAGCGCCGCATACTCGAATTCAAAAAGAGCGGTTGCCGAGGCGCTTGCGGCAAATCCTTCTATAAAATATGTGATTGACCTACATAGGGATGCGGTGTTTACCAGCGAGGGGGTTAACCAGAAACCGATTACCGAGATAAACGGGGAAAGGGTTGCTCAGGTTATGCTGGTCATCGGCACTAATCAGGGAGGCGCAAATCATCCGGACTGGAGAAAAAACTTAACCGTGGGAGTAGCGCTGCAGAGCATTATGAACGAGAAATATCCCACCTTTGCACGTCCCATACAGCTCAGGAGCGCAAGCTTTAACCAACAGCTTTCTCCCGGAAGCATTCTGCTTGAGGTGGGCTCCTGCGGAAACACGATTGACGAAGCAAAAAACGCCGCAAGGCTGTTTGCAGCGGCGTTTGCAGAGATGATTGATATAAAATAGAATTTATACGTTTTTGTTTACAAGCGATTCTATGCGGCAGACGCACTCAAACGCCCGCTCCGCAAAATCCGGCTCGGAGTTCCTTTGCATTACCTCAAGTGTAAGCGGAGGGACTTTTTTTAGCTTAGAAATCCTTCCGGCAAGGTCGGTCCAATCAATCCTGCCCTCAAAGGGCAGAAGGTGGTCGTCCTCCTCCCCGAAATTATCATGCAGGTGAAACGCAACCAGCTCGGAAGCATGCTTCTCCAGCACTCCCATACCGTTGTTATAAAGAAATTCGTGGCCGCAGTCAAAGCAGAACCTCCTTGCGGGGGAGGATATGTTTTCCATTATATAATCAAGGTATTCCGTTCTGCGAAGGTTCTCAAACGCTATTATAACGCCCTGCTTTTCCGCTTCCTCGCAAACCCTTCTGTAACGAGAGAGCCCGAGAGTATTACGGGGCGGGGGAGTGAAGCTGCTTGAGAGATGAACAATAAGCACGGGTATTCCGCATTCCCTTGCCTCCCGTACGCTCTGCACAAGGTAATCGGTTATCCCTTCCCCCTCCGCTCCTTCCAGCCACATGGAGTTGATGCTCTCGAACGAGGTATGAGCGGTTTCGATTTCAAGCCCGAGCCTGTCGCAAATATCTATTTGGCGGAAACGGTCGTCCTCCCCTCTGCCCCACCAAAGAAAGGTGTGCGAAAAGCCTGCGTTTTTTATCGCCTCAGCGCAATACTCAAGCTCCTTAGAGGGGTCGAACACAAGGAATATTGATTTAGTCAGTTGTGTCATTGCTTACTCCGTGTTTTATCGTTGATTTTTTTGAACAGAGGGGTGTAAATAAGCTTGCCCACCATTGCAGAAAGAGTTATGGCGATGGCCATGCAGCCGGAATATACCAAGGTGCGGATAATCTGGGTTGAACCCGAATTAAAGTCGTTCCCGGCGAAATAAAGCATGGTTTGGTATAGCATAATACCGGGAACCAGCGGGATTATGGAAATAAAAATAATAACCGTTGCCGGGGTCTTTATTATCCGGGCGAACGCCTCTGCGGGCAGGCAGGCGACCAGTGTGCCGAAAAAAGCGGCGGTATAGTCGCTTCCCGTAGCGTTCCGTACAACGGTGAAAACAAGATAGCCGATAAGACCGAGAAGGGGTGCCACATAAAGGGAGCGTTTAGGTGCGGAAAGAGACAGCCCAAAAAACAGAGGAGCTGTTAATGCAGATATTATTGTAACGATATGCTCCAAGCTAATCACCTCTCATACAGCGAGCACAATTCCTACGCCTGCGGCAATTGCAATGGCGGAGAGTAGAGCCTCAATACCTCTTGCCGCTCCCGAAACCAAATCGCCGTAAAGGGTATCCCTGATGGCGTTTATGGTTGCAAGTCCGGGCAGCATGGGCATTATGCCTCCTATTATTATAACACTTATGCTTATTTCGGGAAAAATAAGCAGAAAGAGCCTTGCGGTAAGCGCAGTTAAAATGCTTCCTCCCATATTGGAAAGAAAGGCTACAGTACCGATTCTCTTAAGCTGTGCGATAAAGAGCTGGGCAAAAAAAGCGATGACAAGGGCAAGCGCAAATTCCGTATAGCTCCCCCCGAACATAAGCGTGAACATGCCGGAGGTAAGGCTGGCGAAGATAATCCTTCTGAAAATACTGCGTTGGCTGCCTTCTATTTTTTGCAAAGCGGAAATAGCCTCGGCAGGCTGCATTTTACCTGCCGAGACCTCTCTCGAAATAGTATTTATCGAATCAATATTACCGAGGTTGTTTATTCTCATTTTAAGGGAGCGTACTCTTGTTATATTCTTGCCGTTGTACCCGGCGGTGATGGTTATACCGGTGGGGAGCGCAAGTACTTCTATTTCCTGGGCTCCGCCTGCGGCAAGAATATTCCTTGCGCATTCCTCGGCTCTGTATGTTTCGCCGCCGTTTTTTATCATGGCAACCGAAAGGTCAAGCGCGAGAGAAAAATATTCGTCAATCATTGTAATACCTTTTTCTATGATTCTGATACAGTTTAATCGTAGGGGTAAATAACCTCAGGTCTATAATGCTCATAGCAAATCCTGTTATACGGTTTACCCGAACCGGAATAACCGACGTACACACCCTCGCTGATTGTATTCTGGAAGAAGGGTACATTCGGGTCGGTGGGGAACACATATCCCTCGGGGATCTCTCTGTATACATACTGAGCATCACTGATTCTGATCTGCTTGATGAATTCCCGGTCTGTAATAAGCCTGAGCGACACATCGATAAGATTCCCTTCCGGGCATTCGCAGTCATCCAAGCAAACCGCCTGGGTTATTGTATCCCATTTCACCGGAATATGCATATCGCAGTACTCGGTCGGCACCGTTGATTTTGTAAACACTCCGTTGTTGTCAATGGTGGACATTCCGCCCAAATGGTGCATTAAGTCCTTTTCGCAAGCCTCGGTGGCCAGCTTTCCGGAAATGGTGCAGTATCTAACTCCCGTAACTATGTTAGCGGGAACCTCAAACTTCTCGGTATATTCAATATCGTTGTCCTCAAGGTACTGGTATATCTTGAGCATAACCTCGTTCCAGAGCTTGGTTGCGGGGTTTCCGCTTGCCACAATGGTCTTGTTGTTGTCGTAGCCGAACCATACGCAGGAAACATAATCCGGAGTGTATCCCGCAAAGTAGTTATCCTTGTTATCGTTGGTGCTACCGGTTTTTCCGGCAACCTCAAGGCTGCTGAAGTTACCCGAACTGTTGAGAGTGACATCCCTTCTTGCGGTTCCGTAAGGACCGGTTACTACATTCATGAGAAGGGAGGTCATTATATAGGCTGTGGAATCGGTGAAAACAACCTTCTTTTCACCGTCATTCTTTAGTATTACATCACCCTTACTGTCCCGCACCTCATAGAAGGTGCGCCCCTTGGTAAAAACACCGTTTGCGGCAAATATATTGTACGCCTGCGTCATTTCCCTTACCGTTACACCGTAGGTGAAGGAGCCGAGTGCCAGCGGAGAGAGCTGCATATCCGAATAGGTTGAGCCGTCCTCAAAGGTAACCTTTTCGACAAGGGTGGTGAACCCCATATTTTGTGTCATGTTATTGAATACTTTTTCAATACCGAGCTTCTGCACGGTGGATACCGCAACCGTGTTGAGCGATCTCTGTATCGCAAAGCTCAGCGAAACCCTACCCTCATATACCCGATTGGCGTTGGTCGGCCAGTAGGAATTAGACTCCGCAAAGTATACGGTAGGCACATCGTCCACCGGCCCAGCATAGGTATAAATACCCTCGTCTAACGCAAGACCGTAAACCGATAACGGTTTAATTGCGGAGCCGCACTGCCGTCTGCTCTGCGTGGCTCTGTTTAGTCCGCGGCTTATCTTTTTTTCACCTCTGCCTCCGACAATACCAAGAATATTCCCGGTCTTTGGGTCCATAACCACCATAGCCGCCTGAGGCTTTATACCTGTCGTTTCCGGCCATTTGGATTCGTCGCAGAACACATCCTCCATGGTTTCCTGCACCATAGGGTCAAGGCAGGTAACTATTTCCAGACCTCCAGAATACAGCTTCCTTGAGGCGGTCGTCTTGTCGTAACCGAAGCTCTCCATAAGAGCTTCCATAACATCGTCAAGCACCGTATCTAT
Source organism: uncultured Oscillospiraceae bacterium (assembly GCA_964525815.1). Taxonomy (GTDB): domain Bacteria; phylum Bacillota; class Clostridia; order Oscillospirales; family CAG-382; genus UBA1049. Next base: position 7,526 of record CAZGJQ010000038.1, on the reverse strand, counting down.
ATAGTAAGAATGAACCCTCTCGGTATACTCGGACAGATTATCCCGGCTCAATACCAGCGGAGCGTCATACGCTAAGTCGAACTCCTCCTGACTGATTTTGCCCTGCTCGAGCATTAGCCTTAGCACTAAGTTGCGTCTTTCTAAATTGTTCTTTGGATTAATTATGGGGTCATATCTTACAGGCGATTTTGCGATTGAAGCAAGCGCCGCACACTCGGCAAGCGTAAGATCCATAAGCTCCTTTCCGAAATAAGTGTCCGCTGCCGCTCTTACCCCGTGAGTGTTTTGGGACATGGCGATGGTGTTCAGGTACATCTCAAGAATCTCTTCCTTGCCGAACTTCTCCTCGACATTGAGAGCTCTGAATATTTCCTGTACCTTTCTTTGTATTGTATTATCGTTTTCTCTCGTAACATTTTTTATAAGCTGCTGAGTAATGGTGGAGCCGCCGCCGTAGGAGGAATCGGTAGGTATAAAGAAGTTATAAATAGCGGAAGCCGTCCTTTTTGTATCGACGCCGTCATGCTCAAAAAATCGTTGATCCTCCACTGCGACGAAGGCATTTATAAGGTGCTTGGGTATCAGCTGATACTCTACCCAAAGCCTGTTCTCGCTTCCGTGCAGGCGATCCTCCTCAAGCTCGATTTCGTTATTACCTTCATCCACGTAATAAATCTTGGAGGAGAGGGAGGAATCGAACTTCAGGTTATCAAGTCCGTTATACTCGGGGTCGATGTAGTTCTTAATATAAATAATGAAGGCAAGCCCAACAACCGCTCCCGTAATAACGCCTACCAGAAGAACGGTAAGAAATATGTTTAAAGCATAGGTGAGCGCTTTCCTCAGCACGAACAAAAAGGATTTTAGGGTAATCTTGGCAGCTCTTTTGCCAGTAATAGAGCTTATGAATCCCGATTTTGTTTTTTTGTTTTTTGTAAGCTTAGTAATATCCACCATTTTTGTTTTTTCCGATGAAGCATTACCGCCGTTGCTGTGCTTTGGCTCGGTATTGCTCTCGGGTTCGGGAATATTGGGGTTTTTTTGTTTTTTGTTGTTGTTTTCAGACATAGTAAGCTTCCGTTTCTCCGGCGATATTCGAGCTTGAGCTATTCCAAAACCGCTTCGCCGGAAAACGGTTTGAACAAGAATTATTATGCTTTATCGAGCTATATTATACCGATTTTGTGGCTACATTGCTCTCTCCCATAATAAGCCTGATGTTGGAAATCAGCTTTTCATCAACGGTACAGCTTATATCCTTAGCTACCTTGAGCTTCTTTTCATCTTCAAAGTACACTCGTACCGTGCTCCTGCCCGGGGACTCCTTAATCACCTCAAGAGCATCCGCAAGGCGGGTGGCGTTTCTTTTTGTTACCTTTATATAAAGCGCAGTGTCGCTGTCCTGCTCCCAGCCGTCCGCCGGTCTCGCCTCCTTGAGCAGCAGCTTCACCTCGTCCGCAGACTGGTTGTTGTAGCTCTCCTTCAGGGTGGCTTCACACTTGAAAATATATATGCCGCCCTCGATAAGCGTTGAGCCGTACTGCTCATAAATCTTGGGGAACAGAATAACCTCCGCTTCTCCGTAAAGATCCTCTGTGGCTATAAATGCCATCATAGCATTGCTCTTGGTAACCTTGGTGCGTTTTTTTGTAATCAATCCTACAAAGCAAACCGGCTGCTTCTCCTTTATATTACCCTCGGTAAGCCCATTGAGCAGCTGCTTTGTGTTAAGAGCTCCGGTGGCCTTGATAAGCCCCTGATATTTGTCCATTGGGTGTCCGGAAAAATAAAGTCCGGTCAGAGCCTTCTCGTAGGAAAGCCGCTCAAGCAGAGGATACTCGTTTATTTTCGGAAAATCAAGGCTTAAAATTGTACTTTCCGTGAAGTGTATGTTATTTTGATCCTTTGTAACGGTATTTGTGGTATCAAACAACCCTACCTGTCCCTCCACATTGCCGCTGCGCTGCTTTGCAAGAACCGCAACGGCGGAATCAAGCTCGGAAATAAGCCTGCTTCGGTATATGCCGAAGGAATCGAGAGCTCCGCAGAGAACAAGTGATTCTATCATACGGGTGTTTCCGAAGCTGTGCACCCGGGTAAGGAAGTCCTCAACGCTTGAAAATGGTGCTCTGTCCCGCTCCTCTATCAGCTTTCTGGCAAACAGCCAGCCTACATTCTTTACGGCGACCAGTCCGAAGCGAAGGTCGTTTCCGCTGACCGTAAAGGTCTCGCCGCTATGGTTAATGTCGGGCGGAAGAATAAGGATGCCCATCCTTGCGCAATCGTCTATATATTCCTTTACCTTTATGTTTTCGCCGCTGACCGAATTTAGCAGTGAGCACATATATTCCCTCGGATAATGGCATTTCAGATAAGCGGTTCTGTAGGCTATTACCGCATATGCGACAGCGTGGCTCTTATTAAAGGCGTATTTTGCGAACTCGTTCATCATGTCAAAAATATGATTCGCTTTGCTCTCCTCTATGCCTCGTGCTGTCGCTCCCTTAACAAAGCTGACCCGCTCCTTCGCCATGACACCCTCCTTTTTCTTTGCCATGGCTCTGCGTACAATATCCGCTCTGCCGTAGGAGTAGCCCGCCAGACTTCGGAAGGTCTGCATGACCTGCTCCTGATAAATAATGCAACCGTGAGTGGAGGAAAGAATCTCCTCCAGCTCGGGTACGATATAATCGGTACTGTCCGGATTTTTTCGGTTCCTGAGAAAGCGTTCGATTGATTGCATGGGACCGGGTCTGTAAAGAGAAATAGCAGATACTATGTCCTCGAACTCAAAGGGCTTCATCCTCATTAAAAGACTGCGCATGCCCTCGCTCTCAAGCTGGAACAGACCCAGCGAATTCCCGGAGGCGAGCATATTATAGGTTTTATCGTCGTCAAGCGGTATTTTTTCGAGATCAAAGCCGGGGTAATTCTCCTTAACCGCTCTTTCTGTATTATTTAATATGGTGAGAAACCGTAGTCCGAGGAAGTCTATTTTTAGCAGACCCAGCTCCGCAACCGTGTTCATGGTAAATTGGGTAACCGTAACACTGTCGTTCAGAGCGAGGGGTACATAGGTGGTAAGAGGCTTGTCTGTTATGACAACTCCGGTTGCGTGGGTGGAGGCGTTCCTCGGTCTGCCCTCAAGAGCACAAGCATAATCCAGCAGCCTTTTGGCTCTGGAATCGGAGTCATAAAGGTTCCTTAGCTCCTTGTTTTCATTCAGAGCGGCGTTTATGGAAACACCGATATATCTCGGCAGCAGCTTGGCTATCTCGTCCACCGACGAATAGGGCATTCCCAGCGCCCTGCCCGCATCCCGTACCGCCTGACGGCAAGCAAGGGTACCGAAGGTTACAATCTGTGCTACGTGGGCTCTTCCGTACTTCTCGCTGACATAATCAATGACCTCGTTTCTGCGTTCGTCGCAGAAATCTATATCAAAATCGGGCATACTGACCCGCTCGGGGTTAAGAAAACGCTCAAAAAGCAATCCATGTTCTATTGGGTCAACATCCGTTATTTTTAAAAAATACGCACAAAGACTGCCCACGCCGCTGCCTCGTCCCGGTCCGACAGGAATTTGACGCTTGCGGGCAAAGGCGATGAAGTCCCAGACGATAAGATAATAATCCACAAACCCCATGTCCCTTATAACAGACAGCTCGTATTCCAGGCGGTCGGTATATGCTTTGCTCTCTATATCAGGATTTTTTTTTGCTTTTTCCTTATATCCGTCATAGCACAGCTCCTTAAGATAATCAAAGGGAGTGTACCCGTCCGGCGGACGGAAAGCGGGAAGGTGCATTGTTTCGAAATCAAAGTCGTAATTACAACGGTCGGCAATTTTTGCGGTATTTCTAACCGCATCGGGGACGTCTGCAAAAAGCTCGGTCATCTCCTCGCTGCTCTTAAGATAAAATTGCTCTCCCTTGAAGCCGAACCCGTCGTCCTCCAGGGTTTTCCCCATTTGTATCGCCATAAGAAGGCGCTGCAGGGTGCTGTCCGAACGGTTTACATAATGCACGTCGTTTGTGGCAACCATGGGAAGGTCAAGCTCTCTTGAAAGAGTAATCAGGACGCTGTTGACCTTTTCCTGCTCCGGAATCCCATGCCGCTGCAGCTCAAGGTAGAAGCTGTCCCTGCCGAATATACGGGAAAAGAAAAGGGCGTTTTCCCTTGCCAGCGAAATATCCCCGTTAAGAATACATTTTGGTATCAATCCCGAGAGACAACCGGACAGCGCAATAAGTCCCTCACTGTATTTTTCCAGCGCTTCCTTGTCGGTACGTGGCTTCTGATAAAAGCCCTGAGCAAACGCTTTTGACACTATGCTCATTAAATTCTCATAGCCTTTTTTGTCCTTAACAAGCAGCGTCAGGTGGGAGTAATTCGCATCTATGGGATGAGCCTTATCGCTCATCGTCCTCGGAGCCAAATAGACCTCGCAGCCTATAATAGGCTTGACTCCGGCGGTTTTGCAGGCCTTGTAAAAATCCACAATTCCATATAAAACACCGTGGTCGGTTATGGCGACTGCTTTTTGTCCGGCTTTTTTTACCGCCTCGGGTAGTGCGGAAATACGGCATTCTCCGTCCAGCAGACTATATTCGGTATGCAAATGCAGATGAACAAAGTCCACTCACGCACATTCCCTTCTATTTGGTATTTTCCGCAATTTTTATCAACTTGGCAAAGCGATGATTAAGACCGGATTTGCTTATCGGAGGGTCGCACAGCAACCTAAGCTGGTCAAGACTCATGTCGGGATTGGCGAGCCGCAGCTCTGCGCATTCCCTAAGCTCAGCAGGCAGCTTCTGAAGCTCCTTTTTTTGGATAAGCGCCTCAATTGCCCGACGCTGCTCCACGGCCGCTCTCGCCGTGCGGTCAAGGTTGGCGGTCTCCGCATTGCGAATTCGGTTTGCGTTCCCCCGCAGCTCCTTTATTATTTTCTGCTCCATCAATACCAGGGAGTATTTACTCGCTCCGATAAGGGCAAGAAAATCCTCGATTTTTTCGCTTTCCTTATAATATAATATTAAGCGATTTTTTCGTTTACCTATCTTAGCTTCAAGACCGACACTCTCAAGCACCGCATTTACATAAAAAACATAGTCGTCCGAAAAACTAAGCGTAAGCTCGCTGTTTGTCCCGGGAGGAGATACAAATCCGTGCTTTACAAAAACGCCCCGTATAAAGCAGGAGGTGTCGTTTTCGCATTCCGAAGCAAGCTCTCCGCCGCTTTGAGCAGTTTTATAAGCATTAACGCAGCAGGAACGCTTTTCCTGTATGCTTTTCAGATGCTCCTTTATTTCAGAGGTAAAGGACATAGCTTTTCGTTCTCCCCTTACTGCAATCCCAAAGGATTAGCCTCGTATAATCCTAACCTCGGGCTCAAGTCTGATTCCCGTTTTCTCAAACACCCGCTCCGATACATATTCTATCAGCTTTATAATATCATCTGCGGAGGCATTGCTCTTGTTTATAACAAAACCGGCATGCTTCTCCGAAACCGCCGCTCCTCCGATTGAATAGCCCTTTAGCCCGCATTGCTCAATCAAAACGCCCGCATAGCAGCCGTCCGGGCGTTTGAAGGTGCTGCCGCAGCTCGGGTATTCAAGGGGCTGTTTTTCTCTGCGCAGCCGCATATAATTATCCATATTTGCTTTTATATCCCCGCTGTTCCCGTTTTTCAGGTCAAAAGAGGCGTTCAGAAGTATATATTCATTGTCCGACAAAACGCTTTTTCGGTAGCCGAAGCTCATGTCCTTACTGGTCAATAGCTTTTCCTTGCTGTCGGGGGCAAGGCAAAGCGCTTGGACGAAGCAGTCGGACAGCTCTCCGCAATATGCTCCCGCATTCATATATACACCGCCTCCCACCGTGCCGGGAATTCCAAAAACAAATTCCAAGCCGGAAAGGGAGTGGTCAGCCGCACACTGTGCGACCGAATTCAGGGACGCTCCGCAGGCTGCCGTAAGGCGCTGTCCCTGCACCGTTATATTATTTATTTTTGAGGTAATTATTACCGCACCGTCATATCCTTCGTCCGAAAAAAGGGTGTTTGAGCCGTTTCCGAGCAGCATAAAGCGCTCGTTCGTCTCTCTAAGCTCGCTTACTGCCGATTTCAGCTCGTTTATAGACGAAGGTAAATAAATAAATTTGGCTTTTCCCCCCGCCTTCATGCTTGTAAAGGGAGCGAGAGAACGGTTCCGCAACGGTTGCATATATAACCCTTTTCTTTATGTTTTTTTATTGAGCTGCGATTCTTTAATGCAGACTTTTTTTAGGGTAATACTACCCCCATTTTCATCCATAATCATTATACTATACTGACCCTGAAAAAACAACAAAAATACATTAAAAAATTCCTTTTGGTATTGACCTTTGTATATTTTTCTGCTAAAATATACTCACTCATATAATGAGTTTGGTAAAAATACACATAAAAGAAAGGATTTTACTATGAAACGGTTTTTATCACTTCTGATTGCGGTATTGATGGTTTCCACCTTGTTTGCGGCGTTTCCGTTTGTTGCTTCGGCACAGGGATACACGCTTGGAGTCAATAACCAATCGGATGAAGCCGAGGTAGGAGCAGGCGATCTTTCGCTTCTTACAGACGGCGACAAGGTGTCCGATGCTACTTCCTTCGGCACAGCAGGCATAGTTCTGTTTAAAAACAAGGTATGCACCGACGAAACAATTAATCCGACGGTAGACCTTGTGCTTATGCTTGACGAGGTAAAGACAATCGACAAGGTTGTTTTAAATTTCTATCAGGAATATGATTCCATGATAGGACTTCCGAGAGACAATGAGGTAAGACTGAGCTATTCTGTTGATGGTGAAGTATTTACTGACCTCGGAACCTTTACGATTGACGGTGAAGCGGTAAGCGCTAACCCTAGCGTGTTTGAAACAGAAATTGATATTGATGATGTTGACGCACAGTACATAGGTATTGAGTTCAACTTCGGACCCAGCCCGTTCGGACCTCCTCATCCGGATGGAAAGGTAGTTTGGGAGTTTATCGGCATGACCGAGGTAGGCGTTGTTGAAGGAGAGCCCGCAAGAACATACGAAGAGGGCATAAACAACTTCTCTGACGAAGCCGAGGTTACTTTGTTAAAGGGTACTCTCGATTTACTTACCGACGGCGATAAGGCATCGGATGCGGTTGCATTTTCTAATGATGGTGTTGTTCTGTTCCAGAACAAGGTATGCACCGACGAAACAATTAATCCGACGGTAGACCTTGTGCTTATGCTTGACGAGGTAAAGACAATTGACAAGGTTGTTCTTAATTTCTATCAGGAATATATATCTATGATAGGACTTCCGAGAGACAATGAGGTAAGACTGAGCTATTCTGTTGACGGCGTAGATTTTACAGAGCTTGGCACCTTCACATTTGAGGGCGAAGCTGTACTGGGTAACCCCGGAGTAATCGAGGCTGTATTTGACATTGATGATGTTGACGCACAGTACATCGGAATTGAGTTCAACTTCGGACCCAGCCCGTT
>CAZGJQ010000037.1:0-18251 GCA_964525815.1 uncultured Oscillospiraceae bacterium | reverse complement strand
GGCGTCATGATAACGGTAAGCGGCCAGCCACCGCTTCTGTTCATCGCCATGCATACGTCCATATACACGGTGTCCACATCCGGTCGCTCCTCTCGATCCACCTTCACGGGTATATAATTATTGTTTATTATTTTAGCAGTTTGCTCGTCCTCAAAGGATTCCCGCTCCATAACATGGCACCAGTGGCAGGTGGAATAGCCTATGCTGAGGAACACAGGCTTGTCCTGCTTTTTAGCGGCAGAAAACGCTTCCACTCCCCACGGATACCAGTCAACAGGGTTGTGTGCATGCTGAAGCAGATACGGCGATTTTTCATTAATCAGACGGTTTGTGTAACTGTGAGACATATATTTTCCTCTTTTTTTTATTTGGAGTTTATTCTTTCCAGATTACCGTTAATATACCCGAAAAACATTGACATTTAATTTCCTATATTATAGAATATGCTTAAGATTAGTTGTGATTGGAGCAAAACATGACCGTTTTTGAATTCAAGAAGAACACATCTGTGTTATTTTACTATTTATTTATTGTTCAGATTATTGCTTTCGATATTATATACTTGATTTATCACCAAACGCAGGATTTGCTCCTTTTGCCCTATATATATGCCGTTTTCGCTTTTATTTTGTCCATAGGAATGTGTGGATTTTCTTTACCCACTGTTATATCGGGTAGAAGGTTTTACACGAAGAGTTGTTTTTTTTACGAATTTATTTTCCTGGTTATATTTGCAAATTTCTTTTTTATAAAAAACAATTCGCCCTCCGTCGTTATAACTAAATCTGCTATTCTTATTGCATTAATGCCTTTTATTCCCCGCATATGCAAAAGGATAATAGAAAAATGGTCAGAGGGTACCCAGGAGCATCTTTTTGAAAATGTATACCCGCTTATTACAATGAGTAGCGGAATTTCATTGTTTAATTTCATAGCTATGATTGTTTTCACGAGCTTATACCAATTGGATCTGGAATTGGGGGCGCAGACCTATTTGTCTGCAGTAAAGTATTTTATCGCCGGCATTGTTGTACTGTGCTTTCTTTTTATGACCCACATGCGTTATAAGCTGATAAACAGGTTCGGGACTTTTTCCTTTAAAAAGTATATGGTCGTAAGCAGTGTGGCTTATTATTTATCCATTGCATTAATCATTGCGCCTGCATTTATCGATATTCCCATATTCTTTTTTGCATTCCTTCTGCTGCTTCCCAATCAGCAAGTAAACAAAACACTTAATGACTACTTCAAGGAAAAAGCTTGAATTATAAATCCCTTTTATCTATAAAAAAAATATAAATAAAGGACGAGCTATATTACCCGTCCTTTAGTTATTATTGGTGCTTTTTATGCTTCTGTTTCTTTTTTTGAGAATTATGATATTAAGCAAAATACCTGCGACAGTTGCGATTGCATGAGGGGAAAGCTCTATATTACCATCGCCTATTTTCTAGAATATCTTATAAACCGCATCTCCGGTAACGTCACCGGCAAGGCTCATGGCTCCGAGGCTCAGACCGATTTACAGAATAACCGAAACACCATAAGGTTTTTGCTCTCGGTAAAATCGACCTTTCCGGCTACCAGAGTACGCAGTCCGGATGCGGTGATCATACCGAAAAGCACGATAGACGCGCCTCCAATAACAGCCGACGGTGCGGTTCCGAAAATCGTTAAGCAGTCGAAGAAGATCGCTAGACACACCGGTATTTATTAGCAGTTTCAAATATAAGACTTGCACTTGTGGGATGTTTCGCTATATCCCATAAGCACAAGTCTTAGCATTCAAGCGGTTGAACCGCCATATATCGAACAGTATACATGGTGATGTGAGAGGACGGCTATTCAACTAAAGGGTAGCCTCCTGCTCGACATTTTATATTAGATTATTTTTCTATCACCTTTGTGTTAATCGGTCCTATGCCGCATTGCTCGTAAACGATTTCCTGTATCTGTGCCAGCTCGTTGGGCAGGAGCCCCTCGCTCTTAACAATAACGCTGCATTGGTTTCCGGAAATAACCGCAACACAGTCGGTAAAGCCCTTTGCCTTGATAAGGGTCTCGATATTTGCTTCGGCCGTCATATCGTCTACCATGGAGGCTATATCATTTAACGCCCCCTCCTTTATATCGGGTAGAACGTCGGGATTATCCACGATTTGCTGTAGCACATCAAGAGCTCCGTCTCTAACGCTCTGTCTGTTTATAACAGAAGCGGCAAAGAAATCATCCTTGTTATTATTATCGGCTATAACATCGTCGGCACTTACATTGTTGTCCACAAGCACCGAGTTACCGAGTATTTTTGTGCTTTCGTTATCCAGAACCTCCTGAGCGCCTCCGTTTACCAGTGTGCTCACAAGAACAGCTATACCGATAAGGGTTACACAGCCTATTATCAGAAACGCTCTTGTGTTCAACAGCTTCCTGTAATCATAATCCTTTACCTTTTTTCCTATTTCTTTAATTCTCATAGTAAGAACCTCCGATATGTATTGTTTAGTTAATGTTTATGCTTGAACACTTATTTTATTGCTCGAAATATCAAATAAAGCGGTCAGAAGAGAAATAATTTTGTACTGAGTTTCGTATGAAGCACCTCTGCATACCACGGCTATGCCCTGTATGGTAGGCATTTTTTCTCGTAGCAGCACCGGCTCGCTGCCGCCGGACGATGTTATTATCACATATTTTTTTTCGATCTCCTTGGTTTCGGTATTTCCGTCAGAATTATAGGTCTCCGCAACTCTCTGGTCGGTCGCATAAACATATTCATAGCCGTAAACCATGGTTATCTGCACCTTGCAGCTTTTTACTCCGTCAAGCTCGGATATTAGAGCTTCGGTTTTTTCCTCAAGAGCGAGGCAGTACTCGCTTGCAGACTTATATATGGGCTCCTCGGCGGAGGGAGCTTCTTTTTCGGTCGGGATAAGAAGCAATATGACGCCGGCAAGAACTCCGAGAAAAATATAACCTATCCCCTTGATTTTTAGTAGTTTTTTCAAAAAGCCGGTTTCCTGCGTAATATACCTCTTTTCTCCGGCGAGAGGTTTGGTAGCCGAGCGGCAGAGTCTTTTTATCGCCGGATAAAAAAGACCGTGGAAAAGGTCATCCCCTTAACCCGTTTCCGCTACGGAGGTGTCCTTAAGCATCTCGACCGAAATGCTCTTGTCAATGGTATCCGAAAGATAGTCCTCGGCGTCCTGTAAGAAATTGCTGTCATGCCGGTTCAGATATACGGTTACTTCCTTTATTACAAGGCAATTATCCGTCCACTCTATTTTTATGTCGGTTAAGGGCACATTTATTCCAAATTCGATAAAAAGAATATCCTTAATATATGCATCCAGCTCAGAAACGGTCAACGAAGCGACAACATCGTCCGCACCCGTGACGGTTATATCGGACTCGTAGCTTATCTCATCAATGTCGGGCAGCGTAAAGGGAGCGGATATCAGGCTTTTTAGGGGAGATAGTATTATAACCACACAAACAAGACTGGCTATGTATTTTATGTATTTTTCATAGCTGCTCCCGCTTGCAAGCACCGCAAGAATTCCACCGAGCACAGAAGCGGTCAGCAGGGTTAAAAAATAATCCTTCATGTTTACCATCCTATTTTTATTTAGGTGCTTACTCCCGCGCGAATAAAGATTGCGAGTGCGATAATAAGCACGACCGCACACCCTATAAGAAGAGCCATAAGCACGTTCATAATACCGTTAAGCTCATAAAGAAAACGGCTCTCCCGCTCACAGCCCAGCGCACGGGATATTATTGCACAACCCAGCAGGGCAAGCTTATACATAACAACGAGTATGATAGGCGGTATTATTATGGATAAAATAACGGTTATACCGATTGCGCCCACTACGGATTTTATTACTCCGATGCTGCCAAAGACCGTCCTCGATGCGTCCCCAATCATGCTTCCTATGACCGGAACAAACACTCCGGAGGCAAACCGTACGCTGCGGTAAGCATAGTTGTCCGCGCTTGCGGCTATTATGGTTTGCAGATACATTGCAAACCCGAACAGAGAGAACAAAAATGCAAGCACTGTGGTGGTTGTGTTGCGTACAAGGGTGGAGACCGAGGTAAGGTTTACCGTTCCCGGAATTGCGGAGGCTAAGCACAGAGCAAAGGATATTTGCAAAAAGGGCATAAGGAAGCTTGTGCAAATGCTGTTTATTATTCCGAAGAACAAAATCAAGGCGGCGTTTGATACCGAAGCCGTGGCGGCGTTTCCTCCGAATATGTAAAGAGAGCCGGTTACGGGCAGCAGGGCAAGCATAAAGGTGTTGAGGGAGGTCAACGCCTCCCGAACAAAGGAAAAAACGCTTGTAAATATGGTAAAGGTAACCCCGGACAGAGCAAGGATCGAGATGTATTCGTATGCGGTATGCAGGGAGGTGTTGGTGGTTGTCCACTTAAAGGAGGCGAGTACGGCGGACAGAATAACCACCGTAAGTATAAGAGCAAATCCCTTAAGAGAGGAAGCGGCGCCCACCTTCAACGCATCGGATATGAAGGTGAGTATTTTGCCAAACAGGTTTATTTTGCTGTCTCCGGAGAGCTCCTCTTTTGTAACTGCGTCGACGGACAGCTCTCCCAACCCCGCACGCTCGGCAAGAGCCTCCTCCGTAGAGGTGTCGAAGGCGGCGCAGCCTATACCGGATATGGAGAGCAGAAGAATTAAAAAAAATAAGAATTTTAGACACTTTTTCATTCAAGCATTTCCCTTGCCATTAACAATAGCTGCTGCAGAATCGGCAGCGACAGTATAATAATCCCTATTTTACCCGCCAGCTCAACCTTTGAGGCAAGGGAGGTCTCTCCGCAGTCGCGGCAGATCTCCGCACATACCTGACAGGACAGCGCAATCGCAAGCGCTTTTATCAATATCTCAAAATAACCGCCCAGCCCGCTTTTTTTTGCGGTATCGCTGATAAAAGACAGCAAGGGACCGAGGGTGGACAGCAAATATCCGAGAAAAATAATTCCTATGGCGGCGACCGTTAAGGGTACCAGCTCCTGCCTGAGCTGTCTGACAAGAACCACGACGCAAAGCGAAACGAGAGAAAAGGCGCATACAGTTAAAACGTTCATAGCCCGAATACGCTTCTGACGGTTGAGAACAGGGAGCTTATTTCCTGAACCAGCAGCAGCATAACAATAATAACCCCGGCAATGCTTACAAAGGTTGCCTGTTCTTCCCGGCCGTTTCTCTGCAGAATCTGATAGGCAATGCCCACAAGCAGTCCTACCCCCGCAATCTTAAGAACAAGCGCAATATCCATATAACCTTAACCAATCCTTTCAAAAGCGTCCTATTTTCATACCGAAAGAGCTAAAACAATATAATGGCAATCATCGCTCCGATAAGTCCGCCTAACGTCCGAATACTCTTCTGCCTTTTTTCCAGCCCCGGCTCAAGAACCTTTTTTTCGTTTATCAGAATATTCCGGCATAATTGAACCCGCTCTTTCTGGGTAGCGAAATCCAGCTTGCCGAGCTGGGAGCCGAAGAGCAGCAGCTCCTTTTTTACCGAGCCGGAGGTATCCAGAGTATCCACCGCTTTTTTCCACAGACAGTCATAGGTCTCCCCCATCTGGTTGTTAAGCGTTCCCAAAAAGCCGCACTTGGAAAGGGATTCGTCGCAGAAATCAGAAAAAACACTCCCTAAGCTCTCTCGTGAATAGGTTATTCGCTGTAGCATAAACTCCATAAGGCGAATGATACCGGAGAGCTGCATAAACGCCTTTTGCTCCCCCTTCGAAATGACAAGACCGGCATAATAGCAGCAAACCACAACGGTTACCGCTCCCGCAATCCTCATGGTGCGCTTATCCTTTCTATCTCGCAGCGGTATCCCTTTTCGTCCGCGTTCAGGCTTACTGCGGTATCAAAAAGGCAGTAGTCCAGCATTTTATTAATATACGGTCGGCGACGTAAACCGCAAAGGCTGTCTCCGTGAGCGGATGCGATAAGATGAACCCCGGTGTTTTGGGCATTGATTACGGCATCCTGCTCCCCCGGTCCTATTTCGTCGCAGATAATTACCTCGGGGGACATAGTGCGGCATAGCAGCTCTATTCCGTATGCCTTGGGACAGCTTGTTATTACATCCACAAGCCCGTCCGAAACTCCTTTAATAAATATTTCGCAGCGCTCGTCCACAATTCCTACCCTGAATGGACGGATGTTTTTGCCTTCCGCCAATAAAAAAGCGACGCTGCGCAGAAAGGTGGTCTTGCCCATTGCGGGCGGTGAATATATTAGGGTGCCGCAAACACCCTCCTTTGCAAAAAATCTGATCAGCTCGGATGCGAACAGCGGTATATGCCGGTGCAGACGAAGGTTTATGGAATATATTTCCTTAAAACCTCTTACCGTGCCGTTTTCGGTGATAGCTTCACCGCAAATGCCCGCTCTTCCCCCTCCCTTTATTGGGATATATCCGGTTTTTATCGTTTCGTCATAGGTGTAGAGCGAGCCCTGCGATAATAGAGATATGCAGTCCTCCATCTCTTTTTTTGTTGCACACACCGCATTTCTGAGGGTGCAGGGATTCCCGTCCTTATCCAAAGTCATGTTCCTTCCGCCCAGCGTCAGCGAAAAGGGTGCGTCTGCTCTCAGCCGTATTTCCGTTATTCTTTCCAGCAGAGGTATGGGCAGAGAGATAATCAGCTTGGTCAACCGAGCCGGTATATACTTAAAAAAAACATCAATCCCATTTTTCATACATATCCCCTCAAAAGCTTTTTGTTGCTCCTGTAGGATGAGAAGAAATACAGGACGGTGAACACACCCAGGAATATCAGCGTTCCGATTGAGGCGGCAAGCCAATTCTCGGTTATATTAAGAGTGTCCAGCATAAGTCTTCCGGTCAGCCCCGCTGCAATCGAAAATATAAAAGGGAAGAAAGCGTTTTTGAAGAAGTTGAAATGAAAGTTCGTAACCTTTTTCATTCTGTAAACGCAGAGCGTAAAAGAGAAGGTGTTTGAGCCGACCAGCAGCCATAGGTAGCCCACCGAGCCGCTCATCGGAATCAAAAGGAAAATTATAACAAGCCGGAGCACCGAGTTATAAATGCTTACCTTCAATGTAAAGAATTGCTCTCCTATACCCTTGAGCAGACCGTCGGTAATGGTTTCTATGTACATGAACGGAGTAACCAACGCAAGGATTTTTATTGCCTGATAGGTGCTTTCCCCTTTATAAAAGGTCTCTCCGATTTCACCCGCAAAAAAGTAGAACAGTCCTCCTATTGCCATACTGAATACAAAGGTTAGGGATATTATTTTAGATATTTTATTGTTTCGCTCGGTTTTGTCCGCCTTTACATTGAGACGGGATATTTCCGGAATCAAAACAGAAATAAGGCTGTTGAGAAATGCAAACGGAAAAAAAAGAATAGGGATTACCATGCCTCTTATCATCCCGAACTGGGACAGAGCCTGTGAGCGGTCTCCGCTGAAGCGCTGCAGCATCTGAGGAAGCAGCAGGTTCTCGGTGGTATGCAGAATGCTGGTAACATAAACCGAGGCGCTTATGGGCAGAGTAACCCCGAGAATGCTTTTTATAAGGCTGCTTCTTTCACAAAGGGGAGCATATTCCCGCCTTTTTATCCTTCCTGAGAAGAACATATACAAAAAACCGAGATATGCAAAGGAAAAGGCTTCTCCCAGAGTGATTCCTGCCACAATCCCAACGCAGAGCATGCCAATATCGTTGGTCTGAGCCATATATATGTTAAGGAATATCGCAATAACGGCTATTTTTACAATTTGCTCGGACAGGGAAGCGGTTGCTGTCTTTATAACCTGACGTTTTGCTATGAAATAACCCTTCATACAAGCTGCTGCGGACATAAAAGGCATGCTTAGAGCAAGAATCTGGAGCGGACGGGCTGTCCTTGCGTCCCCCAAGAAGGTTACCGCAATATATTCGGAAAGAGAAAACATTATGCCGGTTGCCAGCAGGCTGATTATACCCGAAACAACCAGCGACATTTTAAAAATACGGACGGAATCCGAGGGGGAGCGCTCGCATTTCTCCGCAACCAGCCTTGATACCGCAATCGTGAATCCGGCGGTCGCAAAGGTGGCGAAAAGGGTATAAACGCTCATAATGAGCTGATATAGCCCCATACCCTCGCTTCCGATTCGTGCAGATAGAAACAGGCGGAGATACACCCCGAGGAGTCTTACCAAAAGAGCAAAACCGGTAAGCAGCACAGCGTTTTTTATAAGCATGTTTGCTTTTGCTTTTTTTATGATTTTTACTCCACCGCCTCTTTTGCGTGGTTGTTTGATTTTATGCAATGCACAAAAAAAACATTCTTGCATTTTTTATCTGAGGGTGTATAATAAACATAATAAAAAAAGGGAGCGATTAGCCGATATGAGCAGAAAAATCAAGCTGTTTGCCCTGCCGATTACGGTTATTGTCCTATTCTTGACACTGTTAACGGGTACGTCTGCACTAAAATATGACGGAGCCGGAAATGCCACCGAGACTCTGGGCAACAACGACAGAGTAGAGGTAGAGGGCGATTATGTGTTTCTGTACACCTCAGGCAACGCAAACAAGCGGGACGTGATTAGGGGAAGTATCGGAGGCGACCTGCTTGCCCTTGGCGGGAATATTGGGGTTGAGGAAGCAGAAGTCGGTGGAAATATAAGAATAGCCTCGTTGAGCCTTGATATTGACAGAACCGTTGCAAGGAACGCCACCTTGGCATCCTATACAATTAATATCGGGGAAGACACCGAATTTGCGGCGGTTTACTGTATAGGGCAGGAAGTGTTTTTCTACGGGAACTGCGAGTACCTTAATATACAGGGCGGTACTGTATACATCTACGGAAACGTCACTAACGGAGCGGAGATATATGCGGATACCGTGTATTTTGCGGAGAGCTGTAATATAGAAAAGGCAGCCGTGGAGGGGATGTACACCCCTTATTATTTAGATAAAGACAATAACAGGATAAAATATACAGACAACCAGACGCTTGCGGGTAAAATCAGCTATACAAAGACGCCGGGTATACTGCAAAGGAACTTCTCCGATCTTAGGTACAAGCTCCCTGCCGCTATTTTACTGGGGCTGCTGATGAGCTTATTACTCGGAAAGGCGCTTGACGAGTCGGGAGAAAGGTTTAAGTACAGCTCGGGCAAAACCATAGGGTACGGATTATTGGGAGCGTTTTTGGTTCCGATAGTCATAATAATGCTGTTTATGATTGCATATACCACCGTGGTCGGAATGATTACCGGGTTTGCGTATTTAATGATTGCGCTTGCGGCAAAGGCATTTACCTCAGCGTCCTTCGCAAGACTTGCTCTACCCAATTTAAACAAATATCTTTCTTCGCTTATAGGAATCTCGCTTGTTACTGTTTTGTCGGTGTTTTCCGGGCTTAACCTTATGATTACGCTGTTCTCGCTGGTCTTCACCTTCGGATATTTAATCCTAAGGCTGACCGAGAGAAAAAAAGAGCAGCCACCCGCCGAAACCGATTCCTATCAGCTATAGAAAACAGATATTGTTGGCAAAACGCCATCTCAATGATGGCGTTTTATGTATAACGCAAAAAAGAAGAGAGGTTTTTGAGGATAAGACCTCTAAACAAAGCTCTTGTGCCTTCCGTGGGAACGGCGCAAAACCACAGAGAAAGGAATGGTCAAAAAAAATGAGGCTTTACATTATCAGACATGCCGATCCGGATTATGAAAACGACACCATTACCGAATACGGAAAGAAACAGGCGGATATGCTTGCAATGCGGATGAAGGAGATTATGCCCGACAAAATATACTCATCGCCGCGGGGCAGAGCAATAGCTACCGCAAAGCCCACCTGCGAGCTTTTGGGAATGGATTATACGATAGAGGAATGGGCTACCGAAAAAATGGAATATATGGTTTCTCCCGATTATGAGGACGAGGAGGTTATGCGCAGAAGCTGGGAGCAGAGCCTTGCGGACGGTATTTACAGATATGAGGATTTTGCCAAGGAGGATCGGAAAGAGCATATTGTAGGCATGATTGACAGCTCGGACGAGTTTTTACTGCGTCACGGATATAAAAGAGAGGGCTTATTGTATAAAACAATAAACCCTAATCAGGAAAAAATCGCTGTATTTTGTCACGGCGGCTTCGGCGGAGCATGGATATCTCATCTGCTGTCCCTGCCCCCCGCAATGGGATGGCTGCATTTCAGTCTGCACACAACCTCGGTAACCGAATTTGCGTTTGCTAATAACGAAAACGGAATCACCTTTCCCCGTTGTATGCGCTTAGGTGATGTGTCTCATCTGTCCGGCTTGACAAGGGACTGAGATAAAGAGCTATTTGGCAGAAAACTCCTGCTTATTATCCGTGGGAAGGCTCTCCCGCCCTATTATTGTTATGAGAGCTTCCACAACCCTCGGGTCGAGCTTGCTCCCTGCTCTTTGACGAAGCTTTGTGAGGGCTTCCTGTTTGCTTAAGGGCTCTCCCCGTGTATTATTTGTAAACGAATCATATGCCTCCGCAACCGCTATGATTCTGGATATAATGGGGATTTCCTTTTCCTTGATTCCCTTGGGATAGCCTGAGCCGTTCCACGCCTCGTGGTGGCTGTAAACTCCCTCCGCCAAATCAAGTGTGTTGTCAAAAAGGTTTAGGATTCTGTAGCCAATAACAGAATGCTGCTGCAGCTCCCTTTTTTCTTCGGCTGTAAGCTTGGGCTTTTGAGTGATGAGACTTTCCGGCAATACTATTTTTCCGATATCATGCAGGAAACCGGCGTCCTTTGCTCTGCGAACCTCGGTTTCGGACAGCTCCATTGCACTTGCAATTTTTTCACAGAGCTCGCTTACATTTAGAGAATGCATTCTTTCCCTTAATGAGCGGCTGTGCAGTGATGCTATTATGGTGTTTACCATGGTTGTGTTAATCGATTTGCGGTTAATGGTCTTTTCCTTGTACATTTTATTTTCGGCGTTTTCCATTATCCGCTCAATATCCTGCTCCGGCTCGGTTTTTGTGTCATAACCAAGCGAAATACTGCATTTTATCGCAGCAACCTGTGTCTTGGAGAACTCTGTTCTTATTTGGGCTATAATTTTTTCTGCCTTTTCGGAATCGGTTTTGGGCAGCAGGATGAGGAATTCATCCCCTCCGACTCGGGCAACGGTATCTAAATCACCGCATACCCTTTTTAATATATCAGCTGATTTTTTGAGCAGCTCGTCACCTGCGGAATGACCGAATATATCGTTTGTTAGCTTGAGCCCGTTAACATCACCGAATACAACGGAAACAGGCAGGTTTTTTTGTTTGTTGATTCTTATAAGCTCTTCATTGAGCCAGCTCCGGTTATAAAGCCCCGTCAGGGTATCGTGATTCCTCAGGTAATTAATTCTTTCCTCGGTCTTTTTGCGCTCGGTGATATCCTCAAAGGATATTACGCAGCCGATTATTTCACCGTCCTTATACTGCGGAAAGGAGGAGTACTCCACAAAGAAACTGCTCCCGTCCGCCCGCCAAAAAACCTCATCGTCCGAATGTGCGCGAACCCCGTTGAAGACCGTCTCGAGGATCTTACATTCCTCTGCCGGTATCGGACTTCCGTCCCTTTTGCTGTGGTGAATCTTCTCATGCATATTACACCCCAGCAGCTCCTGCTCTGTTTTGTATCCCAATAATTCGAGGCAGCTTAAATTACAAAAGGTGCATCTGCCCTGAGTATCCGTCCTGTAGATAGCGTCTGCTGTGGTGTCCAGGATAAGACGTAGTTTATCCTTAGAATCGGTCAGCTCCTTATTACGTTGCTCCAGAGCCATAACCGCTTCTTTTCTGCTTTGCTCAAAATAGCTTATCATAAGAACCAGTCCCAAAACAGCGCCAGATAGGTTGAGAATGGAATTAAATGTAAACTCGGCAGGCTCCCAGCTCTTATAATTAAACAGTATAAAAGCGAGCATCAGCCCGCCGTATATGCAGGTAATAATTCTGCCCGTCCTCCTGCCGAGAAGAAAATACGCAACCGGCGGAAACACACAAACCCAAATAAACGAATAATTAAGATGCTCTACCGAGGAAAAAAAAGCAACCAGAGTAGAGAACAAAATCATAACGGCGGCAATTGTTCCGTTCTTTATATTATCTGTTCTATGAAAATATATTATGGTTACAAGCGTGGCTGTCGCAGAGACGGCGTTTATGATGGCGGCGTTAATAAGGCTGCCTAAAACTAAGTTCAGTATGGAATAGGTTATACATATTCCAAACAACGAAGCAAGCACGGCGTTTAGCAGAAACACTCTCCTGTATTCGGGATGTCCCGGCAAAAAACGGCGGTTATTTGTAAGCAGCCTTTTCCATATATCAATCATCGATCTTTCACTTCCTATAGGCATGCATTCATGAATTCACAAGTTAATTTATCAAATAATATAGACATTATATACCAAATGTTGACAAAAGTCAATTAAGCATTAAGATAAATGCAAAAAAATGTGATTATTTCTGGAGGAGAAATGGATTTTAACGCTTTACTTAAAGGGCGGTCAAGCTGCTCCTGCGGAATGAATCATCAGTGTAGCACAGAAGCCGTGATAATAAAGGAGGGAGCAGTTGATTATATATCCTCACTATGCGGTCAATATGGCGCTTGGTCTGTTATAACTGTTTTTGACAGCAACACCTTTGGAGTGTGCGGCAGAAGAGTTAACGCTCAGCTGGAAAACGCCGGAATAAATCACCGCTGTTTGGTATATGAAGGCGAAGGGCTTTTGGTTCCGGACGAGGCAGCGGTCAGGCAGCTTGAGGAGAAGCTCCTGCCTGAAACAGAGCTGATAATAGGCGTGGGCTCCGGTGTTATAAACGATATCTGCAAATATACCGCCGGCACGCATAATATACCATATATTATAGTCGCAACCGCTCCGTCTATGGACGGATATGCCTCAACAGGCGCCGCAATGATATTCGATGGCAGAAAGGTTACCGTAAATGTAACAGCGCCTAAGGCTATATTAGGGGACACAAATATCCTTGCTTCAGCGCCCATTGATATGATAAGAGCGGGACTTGGGGATATGATAGGAAAGCTGTCCGCCTTGAATGACTGGAGACTGAGCAGTCTTATAACGGGGGAGCATTTTTGCACATTTACTCATGACCTGGTGCTTGAAGCCGCAGAAAATGCGATTGCAGGCACAGAGAGCATCATAAACCGAGATAAAAACAGCATAAATAAGCTTATGGAGGGGTTGGTTGCGGTAGGTATAGCCATGAGCTATATGGGTAACTCCCGTCCTGCCTCGGGCAGCGAGCATCATTTATCCCACTTCTACGAGGTGGTTAGCCTTATACGGGGAAGGGAGTACTTGTTGCACGGAATAGATGTTGCATTTTCCACCGCTGTTACCTGTTTTTTAAGGCACAAACTAAAGGAATGCGATGTGAATGACCTGTGCTACAGATATGATAAAACAGCATGGGAAAAAAATATCAGACATATATACGGAGGTACCGCTCAGGGAATTATCTCAATGCAGGAACGCAGCGGTCTGTATAATAACCATAATCTTAATATAATAAAAAGGAACTGGGAGTCCGTTAAGGAGCTGCTTGGGGAGACACCCGGGTTTAACGAGGTTACGGATATTCTTTCGGGAGCCGGGCTTGATATAAGGGCGTTTTTTGATTTATACGGCAGTAAAACAATCAGGGATTCAATCGTTTACGCCAAAGACCTTAAGGAAAGATATTCGGTGCTCTGGCTGCTTGCGGACACAGGACTGCTGGAAAAGGTCGCGGATGAATTTCAGAAATATTTAATATCGCTTGGCAATTGACAAAACGAATCAAAAAAGGTAAAATAAACACACTTATATATGCTGAAAGGTGTTACAGATGAAAAACAGGATGCTTACGGTGTTACATATTGTAATATGGGTTGCGGGCACTGCTTTTTTGATAACCGGTTCGTTTCACGGTAACCTTTGGTTTGACGAGACCTACTCGGCGGGTATTATAAACCATAATCTATTTGATATTATCCGAATAAGCTCGGGGGATGTGCATCCTCCGTTTTATTACATATTGCTTAAGGTATTCTCTGCTGTTTTCGGCAAGAGCCTGCTGTCTCTGCGTTTGTTCTCCGTGCTTTTTGCCTCTCTGCTTGCGGGGTTGGGGTTTACTCATCTGCGCAGGGACTTCGGAGAAAAGCTGGGATTCTTGTATACTACGCTGATGTTTTTATTTGCTGTAACCTTCAAGTATGCAAACGAAATCAGAATGTACACCCTTGCTCCTTATCTTGTAACACTTATGGCGATATATGCATATCGCTATTATAAATCGGGATTTGCGGACAAAAAAAGCGGAATATTGTTCCTGGTCTTTGGAATCTTGGGAGCATATACACATTATTATGCCTTTGCGGCGGCGGGAGCTGTTAATCTATTACTTTTACTGCATTGTAAAAAAAGCGGAATGCTTAATATATGGAAAAAAACTGCGGTTATACAGCTCGCGGCTTATATTCCGGGATTTTATTTTTTGTTAACCCAGACAACAAGGGTTGTGGGCGGGTTCTGGATAAGCATGAGGTATCCGGATTTTGTCCTTAATTCCCTTTCCTTTTTTATGATAGGGGATGTTCCGGAGGATGCGGTGGGATTAACCGAGGTTTCCGCTATAGTTTTTAATGCTCTTGCGTTTGTTTTTTGGAGTGTATGCGTATTTTATTATATAAGATACTATAAAAAGAACCCTCAGAAGAGCGAACCGGCGGCTCTTACTCTGAAGGTTCTGGCAATAATAATAATGTTTTATTTTGCGGTATCGCTCATCCGTCCGCTCTACTATGTGCGGTATTTAACGGTGCTATCGGGGCTCATTGTTTTCTTCCTTGCCTTTGCCATTGATAGAATAAGTAAGCCCATAATAAGAGCGGCTCTGCTTACGCTTATTACGGTGGTGCTGGTGCTGAGGGTGGTTCCGTTGTACAGTAACTATTATTCACCGGACAACGCTCGGTTAGATTCCTTTGTCTCCGAGCATGTGCGGGAAAACGATATTATCGTTAGCGATAACATAGGATTAATAGCGGTGCTTGCGGTAAAATATCCTGACATAGATATGTATTTTTATAACAGGGACCATTGGACGGTGGAAAAGGCATACGAGGCTTATATGCCGCAGCTGAAAACGGTAAGAGACCTTGACGAGGTGCTGGAGCATGAGGGCAGAGTATGGGTGCTGAAGAACTATTTCCTCGGCTCCATAACCGAATATATACTTGAGAACTCCGACAAGGAGGTTGCGGAGCATTACGAGACCTTTGTTTTGCCGTATCATAACCTCGAATTCGGTTTTACCCTGATGGAATAGGAAAATGCCCCTTTAATAGGTGTTTTTTACCCATTCTCATCCGGGGTTATTCTCGGTATCCACCGGAGTACGACGACGGCGAGCAGACTGAGGAGGAGTCCTGTTATAAGCATTAACATTTGTATGCTGCCCAGCTGTTTTCCAAAAAGCTCTAAACTTCTCTCTCCGAAGCGGGAGACAAATCCGGTTCCGATAAGCATTGCGAGCAGAGCGGCAAGGTTTATAAAAACCGCATAAAAGGACATATAATTGGTGCGGTCACCCGGAGGCAGGTTTATGTAGGGGAAGTTGGCATAAGTTATGGCTATCATAACCCCGAGAAAGTGCTGGGTAAGCCTTACTATAAGCATCAGCCAGTGATAGTTGCCGTTATCCACAAAAGCATACATAAAATATGTGGGGAGCAGCAGAAGCACCGCAATCGCAAAGGTCTTGAACCAGGCGAACCGAGCAATGAGCTTCTTTGCCGCTGTTCCGAACAGGAGAAAAAACAAAAAATATGAGGAGTTTACACCGGTTACAAAGGTATAGGACACTTCTACGTTCTCCAGAAGGTGAACATTTATAACCGAAGCGGTCAGGTTGGACGCAAAGGTGTATCCGAACATTATATACATTGTCAGCATGAACTTTTTTTGCCCGAAGGCAAGACGAATTGTATTAATGAGCCCCGAATTTTTACCGACGGAACGCTCATATTCATATTCCTTCGGAAGGCTTAGAGCGGCGACATCCAGAACAGCAAACAAAAAGCCGATGATGTAAAGCACCGTTATTATCCGGATATGATGCTCGCTGCCTGCAAGCGCATCCGTCATAAGCGCACCCAAAAGGGTTATTATACCCACGATGAGGTTTGCAACGGCGCTGGAAACATTAAAATAATCCGCTCTCATGCTCTCCGGCAAAAAATTAATATGCCACACCGACCATCCGGCAGAAAACAGCGAGTTTATTGCACTTGCGGAAAAGACTATCAGGGCGAACCCTATGTTGCGCCCGCCTTCGCTGTGAACTATATGAGGCAGAAGGATTATGCCCAGTATTTTTATAGAATAGGATACCATACGGCTTGCGGCGAGGATTTTTTTACGTCGGGGGAGCCGCTCAAGAATCATGGGCGAAAGCAGGCTGAAGCCGGTTGCGATAAATGGAATAAAGGTTAATATACCTATGTTTATTATGGTTATTCCGTATTGAACAAGATAACCGGTATAAAAAATACCTCCGGTAATATTAGTAACAATACCGGAGAGAACAGCGGAGGCGAGCATACAGCTCCGTCCCTTGGCCTCCTCCGATTTAAAGTTAAAGAGCCTTTTCAGGGCTGAATTATGCCATGCCGTCTTAAAGTAAGTCATGATAATCTCAATTCATGCATATAAAACTATGGAGCTGCGGTAATATTACCACAGCTCCATTATATATTATACTTGGTATAAAGCAATATTGAATATTGCCAAAATTACTTTCCCGAAATGGCTGAAAACAGCCTGTTATATACAAAAAAATTCTTTACCACGGCTGAGATTTAAGCAGCCATTTACCCTCGATTTTTACAAAATAGAAGGATCTGTAATAATTCATGCTGTTATAAATCCTGTTTGACAGAGCAGAAATCCGCATTTCGTCCGAACCACGAAAGACAAAGAATGCGTGTGAGGTATCGATTTGATGCAAGCCGTTCCCGTAGGTGCTTGTATCCATAAACAGCCTGCCGTCCCTCTCAATATATTTTGGGTTATCTGCGAGCACAAGCTTTATATAGTTCTCTTGGGCAAGCTCCGGAGTAAGAAATGCGTACAGAAAGTCATGTATGTCCTCAAGAGAGGAAAAACAGCAGTCGGTTACCGGTCGGTAGGGTAGTGTATCCTCATCGTTTATATAGTCGGCGTCATATTCAAACAGCGTATAAATCAGCTTTTCGTATATAACCAGCTTGTCGGCAAAATCAGCAAAAAACACTGCAGTTTGCGCATCCAAGGGCTCTCTTGTTATAGTGTCTCCGCTTTCGTCCCCGCCATGCGGCTCTCTGCTCTGAGCGGAGGTTTCGTCCTGAATTCCTTCGTTTTGGCTCTTATTACTCCCTGTTTCGTCAGAAATACAGTTTGATTGCACACCGTATTGAGACTCGCAGTCAACCGAATTGTCACGCGGGGGATACCCTCCGTCCCTTTGGAAGAAATGGGTAGAGCCGACCGCTCCCGCCGCAATCAGCACAAGCATTGAGAGAGCAACAACAGCTCTTCTAAGCCCCAAAAGGCAGCTGCCTTTTGAAGCCGTCCTTGCCTCGTTTACGGCGGCTCTTGCTCTTATATTATTCAGCACCTCGTCATGATTAACGATGTTTTTCTTAATGCTGTTTTTAATGCAATCTTTGTTTTTCATTGCTGACGTTTCCTTTCTTCAGCTTTTCGGTTGGTATAAAAAGATTGATTTAATTTAGAAAAAGTGTTACTTTCCCGAATGCATTTCCTCTCTCAACAGCTTAATCCCGCGATAAAGCAGATTTTTTACATTTGAAGGGGAAATCTCGAGCTGCTCTGAGATTTTTTCTATTGTTTCGTTGTATGCAAAGCGCAGAGTGAATATTTTCGCCGTAAGCGTACCCATGCATTGGATTCTGTCCCAGATTTCCACCGTAAAACCGTCCTCGGTGCAGAAATCCTGCTCTAAAAATCCGTCTAAATCCCTCTCGACATAATTATCATCATTTGTGGAAGCGATTATAACATTATCATGCTTTGTCTTATCGCCGTAGAACTTTGCCACCTCACGCTTGGCGATTCTCAGCAGATAGTGCTTGGGGTTAAAAATATTTGTGTAGCCATGCCTTTGAACGGTGTCTATAAAACC
>CAZGJQ010000036.1:0-18317 GCA_964525815.1 uncultured Oscillospiraceae bacterium | reverse complement strand
CAAATGACCGCAAACGAAAAGATTATAAAGGACCTGCGCCTCTCTAAGGAGCGTTTTTTGCACACTATGGGTGTTGCCGACTGCGCAAAAAAGCTTGCAAGGCGGCACTTTCCGTCTTTATCGGCGGAAAAAACAGAAACGGCGGCGCTGCTGCATGATTTTACAAAGGAGTACTCCCTCAATGAACAGATTGCACTCTGCCGGAAATATAACATAGCTCTAACCGATGAGGAGAAAAAGACCCCAAAGCTGTACCATGCCAAAACCGCTGCTGCGATAGCAAAGCATCAATACGGGGTTGACGAGGAGACTGCGTCTGCTATATACTATCACACAACCGGAAGAGCGAATATGACCGTGGCGGAGGTCTGTCTGTATTTTGCAGACTATATCGAGGAATACAGGACGGAGGAGTCCTGCGTAAAGGTAAGGGAATATTATGAAAGCCTGCTTTTTAAGGAACAGAGCCATCTGACGGCTCTTTATAAAGCGGTGGTGTATTCCTTTAATATGACAATACTGCACTTACTGGAGATATCCGAGAGCATTAACACCGAAACCGTTAACGCAAGAAACTGGTATATAAATATATTAAAAGAAGGGAAAGAAACGAATGGCGGACAATAACGAACAGGTAAAAAAGGCATATGAGCTTGCAAAGGTAATAAAAGAAGCTCTTGAGGATAAAAAGGGGGTTGACCCGGCTCTGCTTGAGGTGGGTAAGCAGACCGTGCTTGCGGACTATTTTGTTATTTGCACGGGTAGCTCCAACACTCATGTAAAATCCCTTGCGGACGAGGTGGAGTATAAGACAAACGAGCTATTGGGAATACAGCCCAATCATATAGAAGGCTATTCGGACAATACCTGGACGCTGCTGGATTACGGTGCCGTAGTCGTGCATATCTTCACAAAGGAAGGCAGAGAGTTTTATAAGCTGGAGAAGCTATGGAACGATGCCACCGCAAGGATTATAAGGCAGCCGGAATAAAAATCAAACACAAAGGGATATAACTATGAAATACCAATATAAGACTATAGAAAAGAAATGGCAGGACATCTGGGAAAAAAAGCAGGCGTTTGCCGCCGCCAACGATTATTCGAAGGAAAAATATTATGCGCTTATTGAGTTTCCCTACCCTTCGGGTGCGGGGCTGCACGTAGGTCATCCCCGACCCTATACGGCACTGGATATTATTGCCCGAAAGCGCAGAATGCAGGGATACAACGTGCTGTTTCCGATGGGATGGGACGCCTTCGGTCTGCCCACCGAGAATTACGCAATAGAGCATAAAATGCACCCCGCAGACGTCACCAGAAGGAATGTTGCCCGCTTCAAGGCGCAGCTCAAGTCTCTCGGTCTTTCCTTTGACTGGTCAAGAGAGGTAAGTACTACGGACCCAAGCTATTACAAATGGACACAATGGATTTTTCTGCGTCTTTTCAAAAAAGGGCTTGCCTATAAAAAGGAAATGACCGTAAACTGGTGTACACGCTGCAAGGTGGTGCTTGCCAACGAAGAGGTTGTGAGCGGCGAATGCGAGCGCTGTCACGGCGAGGTTATTCGCAAGGCAAAGAGCCAATGGATGCTCAAGATTACCGAATATGCAGACAGACTGCTGGACGACTTGGATACCGTTGATTATATAGAGAGGGTAAAGCTTGCCGAGCGCAACTGGATAGGACGCTCCTACGGTGCGGAGGTGGATTTTTCCACAACGGCGGGCGACAAGCTCAGAGTGTTCACCACCCGTGCCGACACGCTGTTCGGCGCAACATATATGGTTATCGCTCCTGAGCATCCCTATATTGAAAAATGGAAGGACTCCCTTAGTAATTATATCGAAATTGCAGAATACAGGGAACAAGCGTCAAAGAAGAGCGACTTTGAGCGTACCGAAATGGCAAAGGACAAAACCGGCGTAAGGCTGGACGGCGTAATGGCGATAAACCCCGTCAACGGCAAGGAAATACCCGTTTTTGTTTCAGATTATGTTTTGATTACTTACGGAACAGGTGCGATTATGGCGGTTCCCGCACATGACGAGCGGGACTATGAATTTGCCAAAAAGTTCGATCTTCCCATTATAGAGGTTGTGGCGGGAGGGGATATCAGCCAAGAGGCGTTTACCGATGTGGAGACCGGTGTTCTCGTAAATTCCGGCTTTTTGAACGGCTTGGAGGTCTCCGCCGCCAAGGAAAAGATGGCGGAGTATCTTGAGAAGAATAATTTAGGGGAAAAAAAGGTCAACTATAAGCTCAGGGACTGGGTTTTCGCAAGACAGAGATACTGGGGCGAGCCTATTCCGCTGGTCTGGTGCGATACCTGCGGTTGGCAGCCCATTGACGAGAGCGAGCTTCCGCTTTTACTTCCCGAGGTTGAGTCCTATCAGCCGACCGACAACGGCGAGAGTCCGCTTGCCGCAATTACAGACTGGGTGAAAACAACCTGTCCCAAATGCGGAAGCTCCGCAAAAAGAGAGACCGATACCATGCCGCAATGGGCAGGCTCCTCCTGGTACTTCCTGCGTTACTGCGACCCTAATAACAGCAATGAATTCGCCTCAAGAGAGGCTCTTGATTACTGGATGCCGGTTGATTGGTATAACGGCGGAATGGAGCATGCAACCTTGCATTTGCTCTACTCACGGTTCTGGGCAAAGTTCCTGTACGACGAAGGGCTTATTTCCTGTCCGGAGCCCTATCTCAAGCGCACCGCACACGGTATGATACTCGGCGAGGACGGCGAAAAGATGAGCAAATCCCGAGGGAATGTTGTAAATCCTGACGATGTTGTGCATGATTACGGAGCCGACACCATGCGGCTGTATGAGATGTTCATCGGGGATTTTGAAAAGGCGGCTCCCTGGTCGACAAACGGTGTAAAGGGCTGTAAGCGTTTCCTTGACCGTTTCGCCGTACTCTCGGATATGATAAAGGATAACGAGGACAAGGAGCTTGAGAGAGAGCTTCACCGCACTATTAAAAAAGTAACAAACGACATTGAGGATATGAAGTTCAACACGGCTATTGCGGCTATGATGAGCTTAACAAACGAGATATACGCCAAGGGCGGCATAAACAGAGAGGGTCTGAAGCTGTTTACCGTTATTCTCTGTCCGTTTGCTCCGCATATATGCGAGGAGCTGTGGGAGACGCTGGGTGGAGAAGGGTTATGCTCTCTGGCGGAATGGCCTCGTTATGACGAGGAGAAAATTAAGGTGGACGAGGTGGAAATCGCCGTTCAGATTTGCGGAAAGGTTAAGGCAACCGTTACTGTTCCCGCCGATTGCGACGAGCAAACCGCATTCGAAATAATAGAGAGCAGCGGTGAAGTAACCTCATATACCGAGGGGAAAAGCATTGTCAAAAAGATATATGTTCCAAACAGGATATTCAATATTGTGGTGAAATAAGGACAAGTATGTCAAGAATTATAAGAGCAATGACAAAGGACGGCTCGGCAAGAGCGTTGATAATCGATTCAACAGATATAGTGTCGGAGGCTATCAGAATACACAGAACCTATCCCACCGCAACCGCCGCACTCGGGCGCACCCTAACGGCTGTGTCGCTCATGGGCAGTCTTTTGGGGGAGGAGACCGACCTGCAGACACTGCGCCTCAAGGGAGACGGAGCAGGCGGAACCATTGTATCGAGCAGTGATTTTAAGGGTAATGTACGGGGTTTTATACAGAATCCAGCCTGTGATTTACCCCTCAAGGAGAACGGAAAGCTTGATGTCGGCGGCTGTGTCGGGAAAGGCTCTCTCTATGTGCTCAGGGATACAGGCGGCGACCAGCCCTATGTCGGAGTATCCGAAATTATCAGCGGAGAAATTGCGGAGGATATCGCCTATTATTATGCAAAGAGCGAGCAGATTCCCACGGTCTGCGTTCTTGGCGTGCTGGTGGATACCGATTACGGCTGCAAGGCGGCAGGAGGACTGCTTCTGCAGCTCCTTCCCTTTGCGGACGAGGGAATTATTAATAAGATAGAAAAAAACACAAACAACACCCCGCATATTACCTCCTTGCTGTCCAAAAACAGCCTTGAGTACGCACTTGCGACCTACCTTGATGGAATAGAGTATGACATCTTTGATGAAACGGAGTGCTCATATAAATGTTCCTGCGGGAGGAAAAAAACTGATACAGCTCTTATATCCCTCGGTAAAACAGAGCTGGATAAGCTGATTGAGAGCGACGAAAAAACCGAGCTTACCTGCCAGTTCTGCGACCGTGTATACTCCTATTCAAAGCAGGAGCTTGCGGAGCTTCGCTTGCAGCTCTCGAAGGATTAGACGATAATATTCGGTAATGTCGGGAAAGCGTGGTTAATATGATAAACGGCAGAGCTATCTTCAAAAAAATCAATGCGCAGGGATATGATGCTGCTGTGTTTTTTGATCAGGTAAATCAGCATTATATAACCGGTTTTTTGTCTACGGACGGAATTGTACTCGTCAGTGAGCAGGAGACCGCTCTTTTTGTGGACAGCCGTTATTATGAGGCGGCATCTCTCGCCAAGGCCAACCAAACCATGCAGGAGGATGTAAGCCCATACCTGCTCTCTCATCGTGCGCTGGACAAGCTCAACGATTATATTGCAAAAAAAAGCATTACTTCCCTCGCTTATGACAAAACTCTCGTTACCGTCTCCCAAGCGGAAAAGCTGGAAAAGGAACTGCCGAAAATCCGAGTAGGCGGTCTTTTGGACATCTGCTCGCCCGAAAGACAGATAAAAAGCGAAAGGGAAATAAAAAGCATTAAGGCAGCTCAGGCAATAACCGACGCTGCTTTTACGCATATTCTGTCCTTCATTCGTGCGGGAAGAACGGAGACAGAGATTGCCGCCGAGCTGGAGTACTTTTGCCGCAAAAACGGCTCTGCCGGAATGGCGTTCCAGACCATAGTCGTTTCGGGTAAGAACAGCTCGTTGCCTCACGGTGTACCCTCCGACACTACAATTACAAAAAACAGCTTCATAACCATGGATTTTGGAGCGAAGCTGGACGGATACTGCTCGGACATGACCAGAACGGTAGTGCTTGGGAAAGCGGATTCCGAAATGCGTCACGTTTATAATACAGTGCTTGAGGCCCAGAGGCTGGCTCTCTGTTGCGTTAAAAGCGGGGTAACAGGAGCTGAGGTTGACCGAGCGGCAAGGAATTATATCAATTCAAACGGCTACGAAGGAAAATTCGGTCATTCAACCGGACACTCTCTTGGGCTTGAGATACATGAGCAGCCCCGGTTTTCCTCTGCCTGGAGCGAAAAGATTTTGGCGGGTACGGTTATGACCGTAGAGCCGGGTGTTTATCTACCGGGGAAATACGGCGTAAGAATAGAAGATATGGTGCTTGTTACCGACGCCGGCTGCGAGAATCTGACCCGCTCGGATAAGCAGCTGACAGAGCTTTAAAAACTATTGCATAAAACAAAAAACTATGTTGACTTTGTGTTATAAATGGGATAAAATATAAACAATAAACCTTTTATGGAGGACACTCATGAAAAAATCAATAAAACTAACGGCTCTATTGCTGTCCGTTATGCTCTTTATCGGGCTGATGCCCGTTGCTGTCTTTGCGTACGGCTCGGCAGACAGCAGGCTTTTTGTAACGCATATAGATGCAAGCTGCTCTCAGGAGGGCGCAGGTGTTATTATTACCCCTAATTCGGGTGAAACGGTAGCGGGGAAAAGCACCGATTTTGCTTGGTGGATGCTGTTTGTGTTCGAATGGGATGAGGATGACTACTGCTATAAAATGACAGCAAAGCATACGAATATGGGAACTGCAAAGACCACCACCGAGATTCCGGAAAACGGTTTTGTATATGCAATCAATACGGGAAACAACTATCCCGCACTTTACGCGAGTACAGGTAATGAGTCATACAAGGACAAGCCCAACTATCAAACACAGAATATACTGGATTCATATAATTATGCAAAGGACCTTGCGGTAGGTACAAAGGCGTATGTTTATAATGCGGATTTGCTGAACAGTGCCATAGACACCAACGGCACCGACTGGTACAAGCCGGAGTTTGTTTCCAACTCCTACATAAAGATAGGAGCCCCCGACGATACAGGAACGCTTTATGACCCGAACAATGCAGAGGAGATTCTTTTTCAGTACACTCTTGACATAACGCATATAAACACGGACGGCTTGTCTAACGGAATGTCCATAATTTTTACCGGTGATTACGGTCCTGATATTCGGTATAACGGCACGGTTCCCAGCATACAGAATTATGCATGGTGGAAGACCGCCGTATTCGAATGGAACGATATCGAGGAATGCTATGATGTTACCAGCATTTCTCTTGCAATCGGTAACAATTATCCCAAGCAGCCGCTTATACCGGAGAACGGCTTTGTGCTTGCGGTTGCGGAGGGCAGCGAAATAACAAATGCCGTTTCCGCCAATATGGAAAAGCTCAAATTAGGAGCAAAGGCGTATGTGTACGGAGCCGATCTTGGAGCCGGCACAATAACCACATCCGCAAAGATTTGCATGAATTTACCGGACGAGGAGCTTACCGAGTATACTCCTGTTCTGAGCGGCACCCGTCTTAACCCACCCGTTTTTACCAATGCGGACGCTAAAAGAACCACTATCACCGATGCGGGATTTACCATCGAATGGGGTGCGGTCGAAGGTGCGGAGCTGTACGCTGCCGGTATTTGTGATTCCACTTATGTAAACGATGGGGAGCTGATGATTGGTTCTCCCACAGAAGAAACTTCGTTTTATATAAACGGTGCATGGCTTGAAGTAGGAAAAAGCTACACCGTAACCGTTTATGCTTTTGCAAACGATAGAATAACAAGCAGAATAAGCCGTGCAAAGCTCGTCGTTATAAGTGCGGAGGCGTTTGAGAGCAGCCTGAGAGATAAAACAATAGTCGCTTTTGGGGACAGCCTTACCGCAAGAACGGGCTGGGTGGATATGCTGGGCGGTCGTTTCGGCTCGGATGTTATCAATTCCGGAGTCGGAGGAGACAACACAAATGCGGGAAAAAGCAGATTTAATCAGGATGTTCTTGCATATGAGCCGGATATTGTTATAGTCAACTTCGGAATGAACGACCAGGCGCACGTCATTACTCAGGACAGACCCAATGTGTCGCTTGAGGTATATACCGCCAATCTTGAGTATTTTGCACAGACCCTTACCGCAGAGGGTATTGATGTTATTTTCGCAACCCCGAATGCGGTCTGCACCGATAGCGGATATTATGTTCCGGGTGCGTATAACCTTAACTACGGCTCGGAAAACATGCTTGCTTTTTGCGAGGCTATGAGAAAAACAGCCTTAAAATACGGCTGCGGGCTGGTGGATATTAATTACGAATGCAGCTTTGAGGATCTAACGCAGTTCACCTCCGCCGGAGACGGAATACACCAGTCCTCTTACGGACATCAGAGATATGCCGAGCTTATAGGGGATTACCTTGCCGCCGTTTATGACGGAAAGAGCCCCGCCTCGGTTGAGGTATGCTTTGTTGACGAGTTTGGTGCGTCAATTGCGGAAAGTGTTGTGCTTAGCGGTGCTACGGGTGCCAATATTCTTGTTCCCGGCATTGACATAGACGGTTACACAATAATAACCCCGCCTCAGGAACACACCTTATCTGCCACAGCCGGCAGCCTTACCTTTGAGTATGCCGCCACAGCCCAAACCATTGAGCTAACAGAGGGCAGCGGATTCATCATCGACGGAGACCGTATATACCTTAACGGTACTTCGCTGACAAGCGAGGATGTCTTAGCAGAAATTGCAACGAGCGGTGTAGTCTGCCAGCCGAATTCGGGCAGCCATGTTGGCACGGGGAGCAAGCTGCTGCTTATGAACGGGGATACCGTTGTAAGCGAGCTGACCGTAATTTTACTCGGTGATGTGGACGGAGACGGAGTGGTAGGTTCAAAGGACTTCCTGCGGATAAAGAGACACTTTTTGGGAACATATACACTTACCGACGAGTATTACACCGCCGGTGATATTGACCAGGGAGGAGCCATTAACTCCGCAGACTATCTTAAGGTCAAGCGGCATTTCCTTGGTACTTATGACATCTACAACCAATGAGACGACCCGAAAAAAAGACGGATAATGCGCATCTTTTTCACAGGCAGCGGCTCAAGGAGCGTTTTCTCAAAGAGGGAGCGGACAGTCTTGACGACAAGACTCTGCTTGAGCTTCTGCTCTCCTTCGCTCTGCCTCGGAAGGACACACGACCGCTTGCGGCACAGCTACTGGACCGCTTCAGCAGTCTTTCCGGTGTGTTCGGAGCACAGGTCAGCGAGCTGCTGAAAATACAGGGCATAAAGCAGCATACGGCGGTTCTGATAACCATGCTGCCCGAGCTGTCCCGCCGCTTTTTGAGTAATGAAAAAGCACTCTGCATGTCCTTTAAGGATTCGGCGGTGGCGGGTGAGTATCTTAAGGGCTGCTTTGCGGGGCTGAAGGAGGAGCATGTATTTCTGCTCTGCCTTGATACTGCGGGCGGGCTACTGGAGAGGAAACTGCTCCATAAGGGCAGCATTAACTCCGCCGCCTTTTCCATGCGTCTGATTACCGAAGCCGCAATAGGCAACGGCTGCGAATCGGTCATACTTGCGCATAACCACCCAAACGGCTCCGCTCTTCCCTCAAACGAGGATATTTATACAACTCAACGTATCGCGGCGGCGCTGCAAATAAATGATATACAGCTTGTTGAGCATTATATTATAGCCGCTGACAGCTGCATCCCTATTATGAAGAACATGCCCGACCGATACGGAAATAGTGATTAATAGTTTACAATACAAGGATAGGGAAGCATGCGGTAATCCAGTAAAATTGAGAGGAAAAAACGTGAAGACAGTTAATACAGGGACGGGATGGGAACGCAGCAAAAGGACACACTTTGACGAGATAGTCGTAAATTATGATAGGATACGCCCAAAATACCCCGAAGAGCTGTTTGCGGATATTTTTGATTATGCCGGAGCAGTTAAAGGCAAAAAGGCGCTTGAGATAGGTGCGGGAACAGGAAAAGCAACACTTCCCGTTCTTGCTGCGGGATATAGTGTGACAGCCGTGGAAATAGGCGAAAACATGGCAGAATTCCTGCGAAAAAAGTTTGCAGGAAATAATGCCTTTAATGTTATTGTCGCTCCCTTTGAGGACGCTTTTTTAGAAGAGAGCAGCTATGATTTGATATATGCCGCTTCTGCTTTCCATTGGGTAGATGCGGAAGTCGGGTGTCCCAAGGCTTTTAGGCTTCTAAAAAACGGTGGAGTAGTCGCTCTGTTCCGATTTAATTGGATTAAAGCCGATGAAAAAAAGCTCCACGATAAGCTAGAAGCAGTCTATAAAAAGCATTATTTTAATTATTATATATCAAAACCGTTATTCCCTAAGGATTTGCGAGAAGAATATAGTCAACCGACTGGAATTCTTAGAGGGTATGGCTTTAAAGATTTAAAAGAATATGGCTTTACCGATGTTGAGATGAAGCTGTATGATGTTGAGATTGTATACAGTGCAGACGAATATATTGAAATGCTCGACACTATGTCCGACCATAGGAATCTACCGGACGACAACAGGTTATCTTTATATGAGGGTATAAAAAACGCTATATTAACACACGGTGGAAGTCATAAGGTGGGTTATGTTTTTCAGTTGTATATGGGGAAGAAAAAATAACCGCTGATTCTACTATCTATAGTCTAACTCTCCGAGATAATACATAAATAAGCATAATTTCTATAAATAAAACACCTTTTTTCTTGCGATGCATATATTATAAGCGAGTAAAAAAAGAAAAGGGGTGTAAAATGGTAACCAAAATTTTTATTGATCAGGCTCATAATCCGTCGGGAACCTTTGACTCCGGTTTATTTTTAAACGGTGTCGCCGAGAGCAATGTGGTTTATAATATCGGTATCGACACCGCCGGATTTTTCAGGACTCATTTATTTGATGTGCGCCTATCAAGACCTACGCCCGAGACTATAATAGGTACAGACACTGCCACAAGTATTATGGACAGAATCAATATGGCTAATGAATGGCGGGCTGATTTGTTTCTTTGTTTACACTGCAACTCAAGTCCGGACACAAGGGTATTCGGCACAGAAATGCACATAAGAAGGCTATATGATGTATCCGATTCCATTGCGAATTCTATCCTGCAAAATGTCGTTAGATTATCCGATATAAAAAATAACGGTGTACATGTGATTAGGTCATATACTCTGGATAATGTTCATATGCCGGCTGTTTTGATTGCGGTCGGCTATCTGAGCAATCCGATGGAGGCAAGGAGAATCAACGACAGAACTTTTCAGCATCGATATGCGCAAGGTATTTACAGGGGGCTTGTTGAGCATTATATTCTTCCATAAAAATATAATACTAAAAACTCCCGAAGCGGCAGTAAATCGCTTCGGGGGTTATTTATAGGGTGTTTATAATTCAAACACCTTTTCTGCGGTACCGCAGTATATTTTATCCTTTTCGTCCTCTGTAAGAGGAAGGGCATCAAGCTCATTATAGGCTGTGACCGTAAGCTGCAGAGGGTAGTCGCTGCCGAACAAAATTCTGTCCGCTCCGTGCTTTTTTATCATTCGATACAGCCGTTCGGGGGACAGCCCAATCAAAGCGTCGGAGGTGTCCGTGTAAACCGGAGTGCCTATAAGAACCTCCTCCGCCTCGTCCCAAGCCTGATAACCGCACATGTGTGCCGCAATAACGGTTAATTCCGGAATTCTGTTTATAACCCTGTAGAGCCTTTCAGGGGAGGAAAGGTCGCTGTTCTCATCCCCTGCATGGAAGAGAATGGGCAGTCCCAGCTCGGCGCATGCCCTGTAAAACGGAAAAACGCTTTCTCTGTCTACCGGAAAGCACTGAAAATCAGGGTGCAGCTTTATTCCCTTTGCCCCCTCCCTTTTTACCCGTTCCAATTCTTTGATACCCTCATTGTAGTTCATATCCGGATGAAAAGAGCAAAGCGGAATTAAACGGCTGTCCCTTTTTGCGGTTTTCAGCAAAAAATTGTTCCCGTTTACTACATGGCGGGGGTTAACAGCGGCAGAGGATATTACAAAGCATATGTCGTCAAACAACTCACCGCCATTAATGAGCGCTCCGACCGTGCCGTCTCCCTCTCTCTCGAGACCGTAATATGTAACCACCCTGTCCGCCGCTCTTTCCGCAAGGCTGTCCGGAAATACATGGGTGTGCGTGTCAATAACTCTTCTTTTTATTCTGTTCATTGCTCTAATCTGTCTTTCTGTCGTTACAAAGTTTTGGGGCGGGAATGCTCCCGCCCGTAATTACGTCATAATGCGTTTTTTACGCCTTAATCCTTTTCTTCTTCGGTTTGGTCCTCGTCTTCGTCTCTGCTTACGGTCAATACTTTACTGCAGGACGGACATTCAACAGTCTCCGCATCCTCAATATCATCCCAATCGAAGAAAATAGTTTCACCGCAGGCAGGGCAGGTTAGCTCTAAGCAATCCTCATCACAGCAGCAATCGCATTCACACTCGTCCTCATCGTCAAAATCCTCGTCTATATCATATACAAGCCTCTCAACCTCGCCCAAATCCTCGTCCAGCTCATCGATGTAGTCGCCCAAAACAGCGGTCTCGTCCTCCAAGTCCTGTACAGACAGCGAAATATCCTCCAAAAGATCAGCTATTGCCGTGAACAGCTTGCCCTCCTTGGTGGTCTTGTCATATTCCATGCCCTCCATAAGTCCCTTAAGATGAGCAGCCTTTTCCGAAATGTTCATAATTGTCTCCTTCCTGTCCCGTTAAGGGACAAATAATTTTATACCCGTTCTAAATACTCCCCTGTACGGGTGTCTATTCTTAACACGTCTCCCTCGTTGATAAACATAGGTACCTTTATTACCGCTCCGGTCTCAAGCTTTGCCGGCTTGGTCGCGTTTGTTGCGGTATTTCCTTTTACGCCCGGCTCGCTCTCGGTTACTAAAAGCTCAACAAACATAGGAGGCTCCACCGAAAATATGTTCCCCTTGTAGGAAGCCAGCCTAACGGTCATGCCTTCCTTGACAAACTTAAAGCTCTCGGGTAGTTTTTCCGTATTGAGCGGTATCTGGTCGTAGGTCTCCATATCCATAAAGTAATACAAATCCCCGTCGTTGTAGCTGTATTCCATATCCTTGCGCTCAATAATTGCGGTCGGGAACTTTGCGGTGGGGTTAAAGGTGGTCTCGGTAACAGTACCGGTAACCACATTCCTTAGCTTTGTTCTGACAAAGGCCGCACCTTTCCCGGGCTTAACGTGCTGAAACTCTATAATCTGCACCACATTACCGTCCATCTCAAAGGTCAGGCCGTTCCTGAAATCGCCTGCTGATACCATATATCCTCCTTGGCAAAAACGCAGGCAGCGCATAGCGTTTTTGCTCACTAAAATATTCTAACCCTTATTTTATAATCAAATACAGTTTTTGTCAAGTTATTTTTCCTGCTTAGTAAGCCGAGAACGCCGGATATATTCAAATCCAAAGACAAAAATACAAAAAATAATCCTCCGCACAAAGTCGTTGCGGAGGATTATTGGCTTTTTTCGATAATAATCAGAAAAGATTAAACTCCTCGAGATTTAGTATTGAATTGATAACAACAAGATTTTGTGGGTTCCTGCGGTCTAAATTCCAGTACAACGCTCCTTTTAAATTATACTCGCTCATCAGACGCAGCCTTGCATCTATACTTCGTGCATCCTCAAACCATACTTCGTGCTGTACCCCGTTTTCGAAATATCGGAAAAAGGGTGCCTGAG
This sequence comes from uncultured Oscillospiraceae bacterium, assembly GCA_964525815.1. Taxonomy (GTDB): domain Bacteria; phylum Bacillota; class Clostridia; order Oscillospirales; family CAG-382; genus UBA1049. The sequence continues at coordinate 5,497 of CAZGJQ010000036.1, read as the reverse complement.
CGGTCTCGTCATACTCAATAATTGCGCCGGTTCTCACGGCAAGCTCATACGCCTGTACCGTTGAAATTGAGGCGGCGCGGGACTCTCCCGGTACATAGGGGAGAACAAAATCATATCCGTAATTTGAAATACCCAAAAAAATCTTTTCGCTGTCCACTTCGCTGATTGCAAACTCAATAACATCAGTTACGGGCTGTATCGGTGAAACAGCCATAGGTGGCCCGAATGTATATCCGCATACGGGCTTATGGCGATAGCTCTTTTTCTGACATACCCGTTCTATGCTCTCCCCCTGCTAAAAAAGGACGGGATTTTTTCTTCTCTTGCGCCAATAAGTCACGAGCAAAGTAATCATCATATATTTCAGCAACTCTATCCAGTATTTCGTTTATTTCCTCTTGTGTTTTTACGCAATAATCATCATATATAACAATATGTGCATTTCCGGACATATACTCTTTCGCTATGCCCATCGTATCACCTCATTCCATATACTATGTTTTATGCAAGAATTTACTGTTGCGTTCTGCTTTTTGAGGAAGAATATAATTTCTTCCGTAGCATCCTCTAACGCATAATTTCATACTGCATAAAAAATCTCGTTCCACCAGTAATAGAGGTCATATTGTATTCGCCGTTATTACTCCATTGCATATTCTGCAACAACACTGTTGCATTTTCTGCAACGAGGGTGTATAATGTAATAGGTATAGGAGGTGTCACCCATGAGCATATTTGAAGAAAACAAATTAGGAAGTAAATTATCGGAGGTCCGGGAAGCTGCGAAGCTATCGAGAGCGCAGCTCTGTAACCTTTTAAAGAAGAAAGGCTTTGACGTTAAAACATATACCCTTTGCAGGTGGGAAACAGGCGTGTCCAAGCCGGCTGTCGACGCCTTCCTCGCTATTTGTGATATCTGCCGGGTGGCAGATATACGAAAGGCTTTTGTCGGAAAACGGCTAATGCGTTTATATGACATATCTGTTTCTGCGGGACTCGGTAATTACCTTGAAGAAAGCGACTACGAAATGATTGAAGTAGACGATTTGGTTCCGGATACCGCCGATTATGCTGTAAGAGTCAGCGGGGACAGCATGCTTCCTCGTTTTGTGGATCAGCAAATCATCTTCATCCAAGAGCAGCCTGCTCTGGACGAGGGTGAAATCGGCATCTTCTGCTTGAACAACGAAACCTACCTAAAAAAGCTTGAGCGTGGGTGTTTAATATCATTAAACCCCAAATATGCTCCTATCCCAATCCGAGAACATGATGAATTGAAAGTCTTTGGTAAGGTTATAGGCTAATTCCTTAGTTTTTTTGTTCGTATTTACTTATAAAGCCGTAAAAAGTGGAGATTTTATGAGCGAGGATAACCAAAACAAAAAATATGAGTCATTAAAAATCCCCGGGAAGCAGGAACAAGTAAGCGGGATTGCTCAGCCATCCCCGAATATAAACGCACAGACCGCGTCTTCTCTGTCTGATGAGATGTTTTACGAAATAGAATACGATTCCGGTTCGGTTCCCGGCGTTGGAAAATATGTGCTTAAGCCTCAAAAAATAAAAAAGCCGGAAACGGATGAGATACGGAATCTTTTTGGGCAGATGCGGGATATTGCACGAACGATACGAGCGGATTGCTTTACGCACCGATGCACGTATGATTACAGAGGGTTTTTTGACAGAAGAGTTCATCAGAGTAATGCGGTAATCTTTTATAAGCAAGGTATGTTTATGAGGGACTTCACAGACGATTTTGCGGGTAATACGCAGTTTTCCGAGTATTTTCCATATTATCAGATGATGGGATATGGGCAGCTCCGGACATATTTTACATGGCGCACCCGAGTCCGGCAAGGACTTGTCACCGATACATCCTTATCCTACGCCTTTTTATATATTTATGAGCTGCTGGGAAACATCGGTGTGGCTAATCCGCAGGACGGTTTAAATAAGCTGATGTTCTTCTGGAAGGCGTTCAGCGAACACAACAAATCCATTGATAAATATATCCTCCGTTGGCTGAAGGATTATCATATATATTACGAGCTTCCTCATTCATGGGGGGAGTTTGTCAAGAAAAATAACCTTATCGAGCATTACCCAAAAATAACAGAGCCGGATGACAGCTTTGATTTGTTCTGCTCGATTTCAAAATATAACATTAAAAAATCAACCTTTTTCGCAGAAGAACTCCCGCCTACCGGACGAGAGTTATTTGGAAGCAAAAATAAAATGATAACCGATTGTTTTTCTTTTGTTATGGACAGAATCAGGCGGGACTTCAAAACTGCGGGAATGAGTTTCGACAACGCTTTATTCCGACCGACAAGGAAATTAATGGTATGGAAGCCTTTTAAGGACGCACTTTTTTACAGCCCGGTAAAGCATCCGGACAAGCAAATCGTCATATCTGAAAACGAAATTTATTTGTGTAAAAATAACGAGTGGACGTTTTCCACTATTATAACGACAGAAAAAGGCAGAAGCTTCGTCGGTTATGTCATGAAGCAAATGGAAGCTGTTTTGCGGAAAGTCACGAAATATAAATATAAAATCACCGCCAATACCAATATGATAAATGAAGAATCCCTCCGAATCTTGATAAAAGCGGGCTTGTTTATTGATAAAATTGTTTCGGCAGCGGTTCTGGAGTTCTACAGAGAAGCAACTAAGACGGTTGTGCGGGTGGATCACGCCTCTCTTGCCCGAATCAGACAAGAGGCGCTGATTACGCAGGAAGCGCTGATTGTCGAAGAACAAACGCAGCAAAAAGGTATTGCTCCGGCTCCGATATTATTTACTGCGCAGGATCAAAATATATTCGCCGATGCAACGACCGACGCCGACGAAGTACACGCTCCGGTTTCTGACATTTGGGAAAGCCTAAAGGATGTATTAAGCGAAAACGAATTACAGGCGCTTGAGGTTGTTTTGCGTGGCGATGATATAAAAGCCTTTGCCGATGAATGCGGAATCATGACAGAGGTTCTTATCGATGGAATAAACGAAAAAGCGATGGATTTTATCGGCGACAATTTAATGGATGATGATTTTGTTCTATACGATGATTATAAAAACCCCGTCAGCAGGATGCTGACGTTGGAAAGGAATTGATAAAGATGAGAAAGACTGATGCAGTCAAGGCAAGCGGGGTACCGAACAGGATAGCGAATATCCTCATTAATGCGCTAAAAGGCGGTGTTGTGCCTCGTGTGGGACTCGAATATATAACAGTTGGGCGCACACAGGAAATCGCCGCTATTCTGCATGACATTGAAATGATTGAGGACGGCAGTGCATCCTTTCGCTTCATTGTCGGCAAATACGGTAGCGGAAAGAGCTTTTTGTTACAGACTATACGCAACTACGCCACAGCCAAAGGCTTTGTAGTTGTGGATGCGGATCTTTCTCCGGAGCGTAGATTCGCCGGAACAAAGGGACAGGGGCTTGCCACATACAAGGAGCTGATACGGAATCTTTCCACCAAATCAAAGCCGGACGGCGGTGCCTTGCCGCTCATTTTAGAAAAATGGATATCCGGCATTCAAGCTGCGGTTAAAGCCGAATCCAACGCAAGCGGCGACGAATTTAATGATTTAATCGAACGGCAGATATATGCTGTCGCAAGCTCTCTCGAAGGAATGGTCAACGGCTTTGAGTTCGCCAAAGCGGTGGTTACCTATTGGAAGGCTTATAGACAAGACGATGCGGCTCAAAAAAGCAATGTACTCCGTTGGTTTCGCGGTGAGTACCCGTCCCGCAAGGAAGCAAAGGACGATCTTGGTATAAACTTTATCGTCACCGATGAAACATGGTATGACTTCTTGAAAATATTCGCCGCTTTCCTTGTCGGAGCGGGATATAAGGGAATGCTCGTTGTTATAGACGAGCTTGTTAACATTTTTAAAATACCTAATTCTATCACAAGAGCCAATAATTATGAAAAAATCCTCACCATGTACAACGATGTTTTACAGGGCAAGGCAAGCCATATCGGATTCCTTATGGGCGGTACACCGCAGTGTATAGAGGATAAATATAAAGGAGTGTTCAGCTACGAAGCATTACGCTCCCGCTTATCAGAAGGGCATTTCGCAACAGCCGATATAAAAGACCTTTCCGCTCCGATTATCAGACTTCAAATGCTCTCACAGGAGGAAATGTATATCCTTGTAGAAAAGCTGCTGAATATCCATGCGCAGCTTTATAATTACACGCCAACTTTATCGCATGATGATTTGGTGTATTTTTTAACAGTAGAATATAATCGTGTGGGAGCTCAAACGCATATTACCCCAAGAGAAATTATTCGTGATTTTATAGAGCTTGTGGGTATCCTGCACCAAAACCCGAATAAAACCGTTTCGGAAATACTCGGCGACAACAGCTTCCAAATGGCAAAGGGCGGTATTTCAGATGAAGAAATACACAGCGATTTTAAAGAATTTGAGGTTTAAATTATTTGCATTGGCAGAACATTGTAGGGCGGTAGCTTGCTACCGTCGTTATATAAAAATTTATATTTTCGGAGGTAAAGTGCGATGACAAAAAAGCAACAAATATTGGTAAATGAGTTTATTGGTTTGCTGTCAGAAGATGAAAAAAGTGTTTATGAAAAAATAATATATTATCTTGTTGAGCTTGAGTATATTCCTCAAAAAAACCGTTCATTTTTATCTTTTAAACATAAGGTGAATGGTAAAATTATTGCGAAAATAAAAAAAGATAATATTAAAATTAAATTCTTCGCGTGCAAAAATATCCCTGAAAAATATATCTATGCTTTACGCAAAGAGATGGATGCAAGTAATAATCAATACAGCATTGCGGTGCCGCCTCCCGATTGTAACCCGGTGCCAACAGGCATGATAATGAAAAAATGCACGTTATCATGTAACGTATGTACAGGTGGAAGTATGAGGTATTATTATCAGTTTTCTGACGGTAAGGAACTCTTTAGATGCGGGGCATATCCTGTTTTAATCCCGGACATCAAAGACCACGATATAGATGAATTAAAACGAATAATCTTAGAGCAGCATAATTATTTTCTTTCGATAGTGTAATAAATAAACATTATCTGTGTATTAGAACGGCGGCTGCAAGCTACCGCCTTACACTGACCAAAACGAATATTATAAAACTGTTTAGGAGGAAATCCTATGGACGTTTTCAATCGGCTTGCGCCGTTTATCCAAGACTTTATCTATCAAAATAAATGGGAAGAATTGCGGGGAAACCAAGTCGCTGCCTGTGAGGTGATCTTTGACAGCGACGACAATCTGCTACTCTCCTCCGGTACGGCTTCCGGCAAGACAGAGGCGGCGTTTTTGCCTGTTCTGACAGAGCTATATAACAAGCCGTCAAGCTCGGTCGGTGTCATGTATATCTCACCGCTCAAGGCTCTCATCAACGACCAATTCAAGCGGTTGGAGCAGATGCTCCTGGATTCCAACATTCCCGTCACCAAATGGCACGGCGACGCTTCGCAAAC
>CAZGJQ010000035.1:0-18321 GCA_964525815.1 uncultured Oscillospiraceae bacterium | reverse complement strand
CACAAGCATTAAGAACAGCTTTTCGCCATATGAGAGCCCTTGATTTATTCTGCCCGTGAACAATTTTGCCAATAATGTAAAGAAGCTTTTTATAATCAAAAATACTTCCTTGTAATACACAAAAAAGACCGCAAACAGGGTTGCGAGATGTAAAAGCACCACAAACCCGATGTTGCTTTCCCCCTCTACTCCGAAAAAGTTATGGGCAAGCGCCAGGTGTCCGGAGCTTGAAACGGGCAGGAACTCGGTAATACCCTGCACAATACCGTAGATAATCGCTTCCAGTGAAGTCATATGATGAATCCTTTCGTACTTTTACTCGGATATTCTGTTAAGAGTTTCCAACAAGTCCGCTTCAGCGGAGGACATTATCGAGTCAAAACGGGAAACAAAGTTTCTGTCCATTTTTATATACTCCGAAAGGGTGCCTCCCCAGTTGAACGCTGCTCCCAAGTCAAAGGTGCGGCTTGCGAATATAATATCAAGCATTTCGCTGCTCTCCTCGTCTCGGGTATCCCTGTATTTAAGCTGAATATCATAATATGTGGGGGTAAGAATCTCCAAGGAGTATTTTCCGAGCGCTTCTAAAATGATTCCGACATCATCAACCGCAAGTACGTTCTTTGGTAGAGCAAGAGCGGTCATATTACCGATTGACACGGTATGATAATAGCTCTCCTGCCCATCGTTTAGCTTAGGTATTGGCAGTATTCCGAAATCATCCTCCATCTCTCTGAAGGAGGGAACATTAATAAGCCCGCACATATAGAACAGCTCTCGTCCCTCTATAAAGGCTCTGTGAACGGTTGCCTCCCAGACATTGGGGAACCCTTTGTTTGTGTAGGGGGGCGCATTGCCCACCATTACCGTAGAGGAATCCAAATAGAAGTCCAGTATTTTTGAGAGCGCATTGTAGGTGCTCTCGTTTTGTACGGTAAACTCGGGTATATCGTTGCCGTCCTTTTTTACAATCTTGTTTCCGCCAGATAATACATGAACATATATGTTGTAGGTCTCGGTGCCGAACGCCCAGGTATCAAGCTCGTCAAGGACACCGTCCCCGTTGCTGTCCATGGTTATGCCGCTTTTACAAATCTCAACGAATCTGTCGAAGGTCCACTCATCGTCCCTGACCATCTGATAGGGGTCAATATCCAGATTTAGATCCATTAGCATGGTCTTGTTAAACAGCATGCTCCAGGTTCCGTCATTGTCATAGGTGTTTATGTCTCCACACATAAAGTAGAGCCTGTTAAACAGGGAGAGCTCTTCTCTGGCATTTTGGTCCCACCACTCATTGGTAAAATCTATTGTGGGGATTGTATTAAGGTCATAGAGATAGTCGTCCACAACCATTGATGCAAGGTATGTGTAGGCATCAAATATTACATCATAGTCGTTGGTTCCGGTAAGAACCATGTTTCTTATAAGATCCATGAATTCCGTGCGGTTACCGCCGTATACTGTGCCTGCTATGGTGCAGTTGTAATCCTCTTCAACCTTGTTCCTAACCTCCGCCTTGGCAACATCCACCGAGGAATAATCCTTCTCCTCTCTGTTGGTTATTACCTCACCCGTAAACCCGAGTATGGACTTTGAGCCGTAGCCGAAGTCCCAGGACAGCACCCGGAACTCTCTGCCCTCCATGTCCTTTTCAACGAGACTGACCTCGCTTGTTTCGGAATTGTCGCTTTCCTCAGGCGTATCTCCGTTGCATCCCGCAAAAACGGATAAACAAAGCACTACAACAAAAAAAACACTTATTAACCTTTTCATAGAGGGCAAAAATCTCCTTGTAGTTATTCTTAATAGTATTTGCTTACAGCCCTGCTGAGCACAAAAAAAACAAAAAAACAAATATATAAAAATCCGCATGTTTTTCGTTTTTTTACATGTTATATTTGGTATTATATTATATAAATATGAAAATGTCAAGCTACTGCACCGAAGAGCATCGAGCATTACCGGAGTGATTTGTTATGGTCAAGTATATAAAGATTAACAATATTCGTTTGACAAACACATATAAATAATGTATAATTAAAAATCCTATGCAACACAGCTTTTTATATAAAACAGCAATGGAAATTCCACAAATTAACTTGAAAAATATGAGTCTAATCGTAAAATCAACATTAATTTATTGCAATTTAAGGAGGCGCTGAGCTTTGTCGAGTGCGTTCAGGAACTTTTTTATTACCTTTATAGTATCTCTTCTGGTATTCGGGTTTGTAGGATGGAAGATTGTATATCCGGCTCTTGCAAGCATAACCCAGTCGGATATCTCCGATATTGAGTCGGACGACACTTCGGACACCGAATCCAACGACAATTCGGGAGACGAGAGTGAGGACGTAGTCGTAGACGGAAAGACTATGACGGCGTTTATGGTAGGAAGAGCCGCCGACGGTTTGGCCGCAAGTATTATATATTTTCGAATAAACGAGGGGGCTCGCAGCTTCACCTACTGTTATATTCCTGCCGAAACTAAGGTCGGAAATGATGTGGGCGAGGATGTTCCTCTCAAGTATCTGCTTCCCCGTCTTGAGGGAGAGAGAATACTGAGCAAGGCCTCCGCTCTGACCGGGATGGATGTTGAGTTTTATACCGTTTTGGGTATGGAGGAGCTCAAGGCTATTGTGGAGCAGATGAATGACCCATATATAGATATTAGCCGGGAAATAAGGTATCTTGATCCCGAGTTTGAGGAGGAATACGAAGGAGTACCCGGCAGCGAAATACCGGAAGAGTGCTATATAGTGATACCGCAGGGCAGGAATATGCTGGACGGGGAGCTTGTGGAAAATTTGATGAACTACAACCCCAACCCCGATAAAAGCGAGTATCATGTCATGACCAAGCAGCTCTACGAAACGGTTTTCACCCAGTTTTTTACAAATTCGGGGACAAAAAACAGCACCGCTCCATATAAGCTGTGGAACCATGTTAGAAATGTTACTAATGTAAGTCTTGCGGATATTGACGAATACATCGATATTCTTTTCACCTATGACACATATCAGCTAAGGCAGATTACCTATCCGAACGATTGGTCAAGAGCTGTCACGATGTTTAAGGACGCTGGTTGAATAAATTAAATAAGGAAATAAATCATGAAACCGGAAACAAAATGCATACACGGGGGTTATGAGCCGGGGAACGGAGAACCGCTGGCACTGCCCGTTTATCAAAGCACCACCTATACATATGATTCCACCGAGCATATCGGGAGGCTCTTTGACCTTGCCGTCGACGGGCATATGTATTCCCGCATATCCAATCCGACGGTCGCATATGTAGAGAAAAAAATAGCCGAGCTTGACGGAGGAATAGGGGCGTTATGCACCACCTCCGGTCAGAGCGCAAGCTTTTTGGCACTGTTTAATATATTAGGCTCAGGCGATCATTTTATTACCTCCTCCACCATTTACGGCGGAACTGTAAACCTGTTTGCCGTAACAATGAAGAAGCTGGGCATCGAATGCAGCTTTGTTAATCAGGACGCATCAGAAGCGGAAATTGATAAGCTTTTCCGCCCGAATACAAAGGCTGTGTTCGGAGAGACCCTCGCAAACCCAGCTCTCAGTGTATTGGATATAGAAAAGTTTGCCCGAATCGCACATAAGCACAGTGTACCGTTGATTATAGACAATACCTTTCCGACTCCGGTTTTGTGCCGTCCCATTGAGTATGGTGCGGATATAGTCGTTTATTCCACAACCAAATATATGGACGGACATGCCGTTCAGGTCGGGGGTTGTATAGTAGACAGCGGTGATTTTGACTGGTCCAACGGTAATTATCCGGAATTTACCGAGCCGGACGAATCCTATCACGGTCTCGTTTATACCGAGGCTTTCGGCAGAGCTGCATATATAGCTAAGGCAAGGGTTCAGCTGGTCAGGGATCTCGGAGTTTATCCTTCTGCAACCGCAGCGTTTTATTTAGATTTGGGTCTGCAAACCCTACACCTTCGTATGGAAAGGCATTCCGAAAACGCTCTTGAGGTTGCTCACTACTTGGAGAGTAATAATATGATTGAGAGCGTCAGTTATCCCGGATTGAAGAGCAGCGGGTATTACAACTTGGCAAAAAAATATTTACCTAAGGGCTGCGCCGGAGTAATTTCATTTACCGTAAAGGGAGGAAAGGAAGCCGCCGTTAAGGTTATGGATAATCTTAAGCTATGCAAAAAGGTGGTTCATGTAGCAACCGTTCAGTCCTGCGTGCTTCATCCGGCATCCGCAACCCATCGTCAGCTCACCGACAGTCAGCTCGCTGCGGCGGGTATTAGCCCGGGGCTTATACGCCTTTCGGTAGGGATTGAGAATTCAAGGGATATTATCGAGGACCTTAAGAACGGTCTTTCGGCTGTATAAACGCTGTAAAAAAGCACCATTTTGTTTTAACAAATAACCCTTGATATTGTTACTTTGTTGTGGTAAAATATTTTTTATAAATATAAACGGAGGTACATATATTATGGCTTATGTTATTGAAAAGGAAGAATGCATCGGCTGCGGCACCTGCGAGGGAGAATGCCCCACCGGAGCGATTAGTGTGACGGATGACGGTAAGTATACAATAGAACCGGAGCAGTGCGTGGACTGCGGTGCTTGCGCAAGCGTTTGCCCGGTTGACGCCATTAAGTCCTAAATCAGTAAGCGATACTTGCGTCCATGGATGATTCGTTTTTTTCATTTGTGGACGCTTTATCTTTCTTTATGAAGTTAAAAAATTATTTTTTTTGTCAAGTAATGCAACATTTTTGCGCCGAGAACAGTATTATAAGTATAGGCTGACTATGAAACAGACCCGTATTAACAGGAACCTCATATTACAGGAGCCGGAGGGCGGTATACATTTCGGTACCGACGCCCTTCTGCTCGCTCATTTTATGAAGGGCTGGAGGAGAGGTACCGGTGTGGAGCTGGGTACCGGAAGCGGAGTTATACCCCTGCTCTTATTGAGCGGAGGACTTAACGCAAGGATTATCGGTATTGAAATACAAAAGGAATACTGCGATATTGCCAATCAAAACGCCGCTCAAAACGGTTTTGGCGACAGGTTCATCGCTGTCGAGGGTGACATAAAGCAGGTTAAGGGTCTTTTAGAGTCAGAGGGAGCGGACGCTGTTTTTACCAATCCGCCCTATCTTAAGACAACAAGCGGGAAGCGCTGTGCTACCGAGCGGAAAAACATTGCTTATCACGAGGTTTTTTGTAATATAGAGGATATTTGCAGTGCTGCGGCATGGTGTCTGAGAACCGGAGGCAAATTCTTTGCGGTTTACAGACCGGAGCGTATCGTAGGTCTTTTAGCAGCCCTTCGCAGTCATAAAATTGAGCCGAAAAGGCTAACCATGGTTTTTCCTTCCGAGACTAAGCCCCCTTCTCTTGTGCTGGTGGAAGGCAAAAAGGATGCCGCAGAAGGGATTATTTTTGAGAGGAACCTATATATTTATACGGATATCAGCCACAACGAATACAGTGAGGACATGAAGAGGATATACAAAGAGTTCGAATAAGGAGACCGTTGATGTCAAGGCGCCTTACAGCTTTAATAATTGCGCTGTTTTTGATAATTCCGTTAGTAGCAACGACTGCGGAATCGATAGAGCTCGCCGTAAATCCTTTTGAGAGCTATGATCTCGTGCGGGAGGCGGCGATTAAAGGCTCGGCGCAGGAAGCATACGGACAACTTTCCCAAAAGACCGCCAAGTCGGCACCCTACATAACGGACGGAAGAACCTATATAGTCAGGTTTTGTGAACAGGCGTCGCTCTCGGATATTTATGAAATTATAAGCGACCATGAGTTCAGCCTGCTTGCACACAGCTCCGTCCGGCTTTTTTCGGTTGTTATCGATGATTACGAGCATTTTATCAATATGCACCGAGAGGTTATTCTCTATATAGAGGAGGAGCTGGAGAGGGAAGTATCGGTTGTTACCAACGACCCGCTGCTCTCAGAGTCCTGGGAGTTTAAAAAGACAGATATTTTCGGCGCATGGAATTATACAATGGGTATAAGCAGCGTCATCGTAGCCGTTCTGGATACCGGAATAGAGAGGGAGCATGAGGACTTCGGCAGCACAACGATATTGCCGGGATACGATACGGTTAACCGCAGAGCGGGAGTTTATACGGATACAAATGGCCACGGAACAAAGGTCAGCGGTCTTATTGCGGGGAGTGCGGACAACGGCTTGGGAGCAGCGGGTGTAAGCCCGGGGGTTTCTATAATGCCTATTCGGGTTTCCAGCACAAACACATCTATTTCCTCCGCAAACCTTATATTAGGACTGTATTTTGCGGCGGATGCGGGAGCAAAGGTTATTAATATGTCCCTTGGCGGTTATTCAAGCTCAATCGCCGAAGAGGATGCGGTAAGGTTTGCCCTGAGCAAGGGCTGTATACTTGTCGCTTCCAGCGGAAATGACGGTGCATACGATTACGGCACAGAGGCGTTGTACCCCGCTTCCTATGAGGGAGTTATCAGTGTCGGTTCGGTGGGTGAGGACGGTACCGTAAGCAATTTTTCCCAGCATAACGAGTATGTTGATGTGGTAGCACCCGGCGATGGAATACCGGTTATGGTTTACCAAAACGAGCAAAGCGGGTATAAATACGATAAGGGAACCTCCTTTTCCGCCGCAATGGTTTCGGGAATCGCCGCACTTGCCGCCTCTTATCTTGACGCAAGAGTTGCGTTCGGCTCAAGCGAGTTTTTGTCCCTCATCAGGATGACGGGCAGTAAAAAGCGGGATAATTATTACGGCTACGGGATTATAAACGCCGTGGACATATTGGAGCTGGTCAACCTGCCCATCGTTACCGGAGTAATGGACGGCGAGACCTACTTTGAAAGCGTAACCATACGCTATAACAGGGGTAGTGCGACGCTGAACGGAGAGGTTCTATACGGCGGCACGGAGGTTGTTCATGAGAACGGACAGCATGTTTTGGAGATTACATACGGAGCATACAAAAGAACCGTCGTTTTTAATGTTGACAACAGCCCGCTTACCTATAATTACAGGACACAGGGTAATTATGCGCTGTTCACCTTCGAGCGGGGCAGAGCTACGCTAAACGGATTTCCATATGCATCCGGTCAGCATATCACCGCTTCGGGCGAACATTTCTTCGTGCTGTCCGGCGGATACGGCAACACTGTTACAAGGCGAATCAAGCTAAGCTTTGACCTTCCGTCCGTATCCGGAGTTGAGGACGGAGCAAGCTATAATACCGCCGTTTCGATAAGAATAATAGGGGAAGGAAGCGCAACCCTAAACGGAAACAGCTTTTCCGGACAGATTGTTGTGGGTGATACGGGGGAGCACACCCTGGTTGTATACAACGGAACAAAAAGCAGGTCAAGAGCATACAGCTTCACAATAGAGAACCGAGCGGTTTCAGCCTTTGATACCGATTTGGCTGATGCAAACGCAATAGTGGACGCCGATTACGGATACCTGATTTTATACTCAGAGGCTGTTCAGGGAATAAGGGTTTATGATATAGAAAACCCTTCCGCATATAAGCGGTATCTGAGTATAGGAAAGGTAAACGGTTATGCTTTTTTCGGTGAATACCTGATTGCTTTCCACGATAATAAAATAACAATGCTCAACCGAGACAAAATGCTCGGTCAGAGCGGTCATGTAGAGAGTGTTATAAACCTGAACGAGAGCATCTCGGCTTGTGTACTGTCAGAAAACGAGGTTTATTATTCCACCAGTAATTCGATAAAAAAAATCAACCTTGACACACAGCAGAGGAGCACTGTGTCCTCAACAAGCTTTGAGGCAGATAAGGCGTTCCTGAGCGAGAGCGGCGAATATATATATATGTTTAACACAAAAAGCAACGAAAAAAACGCCGTTATATTCGAAATTATCTCACAAACCGCTTTTTATGCGGATATTCCTGTCAGCGCATACGGTAAAAGAATTGTTTACGGAAGCGGTTTGCTTGCGATAGGAGCCTCTGTAATCTCCGAGGCTTCCTTTTCTCTCTACAGCGAAAACAGCTCTTCTTATCCTGTTTTGATTGAGGGAGACCTGCTATTTACAAACGAGCATATAATAAATACACATACAAACGAGTGCATGGCCGTTTTTTCGGGGCAGGTAAACAATGTGCATGTTGATAATTGGAACAGGGTGTTTGTCTTTTATGCCGACAAAACCATAATGATTATATCAAACAGCTTCAGCCCGACGGAAAACTTTGCACCCTTCCGCTTTATGGCGGCGGATTATAAGGACATTATTTCCGCAGGGAGTATTGCGGAATCGGAGTATTCCGATTTCTCAAGCATTTCGTCTGACCGTAAGATAATTTCATTTGATATAAATGCGGGTCGGCTATACGCAGTTTGCGACGGGGCACCGATGCTCTATGTGCTGGATACCGATAGCATGGTTCAGGTGGACGAGATACCGCTGCGCTTTATTCCGAGGCAGGTTTTTGCTGCGGATGGCATGATATATGTAAGCTTTAAACACTCTTCTTTATTATACACCGCACCGGCGGCTGCCGCGGGCTTCGGAGATTACCTGAATATTGGGGTAATACCACCCTCCTTCAGTATTTCGGGCGACAGGCTGGTTACCCTGAAGGACGGAAGGGTTGTTGTCGTTGATCTTATTACCCTGGAGCTTATAAACACAGAAAGGACGGCGAGTATAGTTCGTGCTTCCGGAAATTCCTTTTACACCTCAAGCGGCAGCATAATCGGGATATATGACCTGGCTACCTTTGCCTTCAGGGGTAGCATATCAACAGGCTCGGTTATAGATTCGTTCGGTATAAGCGGAGATTATATTATAGCAGGGGACGGAATATTCAGCATTCCGGATAGGGGCTTGCTATATCGCACAAACGCACGGATTTTGGCTCATAGAGGAAACACGCTGATAACAGAGAGCGGCGTTTTTGATTTAACCACAGGGGAATATATAAGCACATATGAGAGTCGGGGAACGCATTTTTATCTTGACGAGGATTTTAATTATTACATGGTATCGCCGGACAGTGTTGTCAGAGTGCGGAGCGCAAGCGGGAGCGACCTTACGGAGTTGCCGGAAATAAGCGGTATTGAGCAGGACGGGATTTATACGGACAGCGCGAGCATTGAGTATACATTCGGAACCGGCTTTGTGGGAACGGACAAAATAACGAGCGGAGCAGCTGTCACCAAGGGCGGAGAGCATATTTTTACGCTGGTACTGTCCTGCGGTATTGCAATGTCCGTTGATTTTAGTATTGTACCTCCCATTGAGGGTATTGAAATAATCGGCGGCGACAGACATATGAATGTCAGTGAGACCATCACGTTGAATGTGCAGTTCCTTCCGGTCGGAACAACCTCAACGGAGATTATTTTTGAGACCAGGGATGTGGATATTATCTCGGTAGACCAGTACGGAGTGGTGACGGCGCTTAAGCCGGGGGTTGCAACCGTACGGGCGCTTACGTTTTTTGAGAGCTTTTATGACGAGTGTGTCATAACAGTAAGCGAGAACCTTATCAGGTTTGACACCTCGTCCGGCTACAGGGTTAATCGGGATAAAGGGCTGGTAACGGGAATTGATGCCGGAACCTCTGCCGCACAAATCATATCCGCTATTGTTTCCGAAGGAACGGCGGAAATAATAGATGATAGCGGCAGGAGAATTGACGGGGTTGCGGGAACCGGGATGAGACTTGTTCTTAACAACAGCTCCGGTAACAGAATTGACACCCTCTTTGTTGTGGTGAGAGGGGATATCAGCGGTGACGGGTATATAAGCACCGAGGATTTGTACGGTATGATTGACATACTCGAGAATCGGGGCGAATATGCATTACCGTTCCTTGAAGCAGCGGATATAAACGGTAACGGCAGAATAACCAACTCGGATTTTACCAATTTGAGAGCGCAGCTCCTTTATTACGGAAATGCGTTGAATATAAATAACCCACCGCCTTTGTCCGAGGCAACGGAAATCCACTCCTTGCTGAACACAAGAATTATTGAGGGCGAGAGGGTTAGAGTAACCATGCAGCTCAGCGGAGCAAGGAGCATATATGCGGTTAGCGGCAGGCTTTTCTTTGACAAGGAGCTGCTGGAGTACGAGGGCTTTAACGGACAGAGCTGGAACGATACCGTTTACATTAGCGAGGACGGATTTATTTCGTTTATAACATTTGAAAATGAAAAAAAGACTGCGGGACGCTCCACAAAAACTCTGCTTACCTTTGAGTTTTCTCTCAAAAAGGATTCTGCCGGAAAAAGGCTGCTGTTTGAGGCTGCCGATACCATAATCGTTTCCGAGGGAGGCCGGAGCCACTCGCTTAATCGGACACAAACCGAGAGGACGGTTATGCATCGGGAGGACGGCGAGTTCAGCATACGAATAAACAATGCCAGAGAGTTTGAGTTCTCCGCGGATATATATGATTATAGAATCACGGTTGACCATACCGTGGCAGCGCTGGACATAGAAGCCGACTATCCCGCCGGTGCAAGCGTTATAATAAGCGACACGGTTATTCCCGAGAGCGACAGACTGAGCGTCAGTGTTATATATATCGACCCTGACGGCAACAGCTATAATTACTATATTGATGTTACCAGAGAGGAGGAATATATTGCGGACGGAAACGCTTACCTTTCCTTCCTCAAGGTGGACGGGTTTGAGCTTAGTCCCGCCTTCGACAAGCTTATAAATGAATATACCCTCAGCGTGCCGTATGACACCGTTCAGATAACCCTAAAATACGAGCCGGAAAGCGAGTATTGTCTTGCGGAGCTGCAGAATCCTGAATTGTTGGTAGGAGAAAACATAGTCAAGATTACCTGCATTGCCGAAAACGGTGACATTAATGAATACATAATTACAGTTACCAGAGAAGCGGCCGCAGAGTCGGAGGACAGCTCCGAAATCTCAGAAACACCTGTGGATAAAGACTTCCCGAACTATATTATATATATCGCTCTTCCGGTGCTTGCCGGCGGTGCATCCGCATTCGTTATTATAAGAAAACGAAGAAAGCAACAAGCATAAACGCAATCGCATATAAAAAAGACAACCGCAGGGTTTACCTTCGGTTGTCTTTTGTTGAAAATGGAAGTTAGCGTTTAGTGATTGGAATTTTCATTTCTTTGTCTTGCTATTTCGTAAAGTACTGCGGTAGCCGCACAAGCAACATTGAGCGATGAGGCTGACGAGCTTTCTGCCATGGGAATTGTAACACTTAAATCAGCGGTCTGGTTTAGATAATTATTCAGTCCGCCCGTTTCGTTTCCGACAAGCAGCATACAGGGCCTTGTGAAGTCCGCATTCGAAATACTTAGTTTTTTATGTGCGGTTGTCGCTATCACCATAAAACCGGGACACTGTTTCCTTAATGTATTAATAAAGCTTTCAAGCATTGTTTTCTCGTCTATTCTTAAGATTGGCAAGGTGAAGAAAGAACCCATACTTGCGGAGATAACCTCGGTATCGTACATATCAACGCAATGACCTGTTATAAGTAGTGCGGAAGCTCCCAAAGCATCGCAGGAACGAATCAGAGCACCCAGATTCCCTTTGTTGGACGGTCTGTCAAACAAAACGATTACAGGATTATCGGGGAGCTTGATGTCGTTAATACCGGTTGTTTTCATTTTTAATATGGCAAGCAGTTCCGAGGTATCCGTTTTATCGCTTAGCTCACGCAGAAGCTGATAAGACAGAATGTAATTAACATTGGTCTTTACCGTTTTAATTATGTTTTCAGCCCAACCGGACAGTTCCTTCTCTTTGGAGTATATGAATGAAGAAATAATCCATCCATTCTTTACCGCTTGATTTATATTGCGGACGCCCTCAACAAGGAACTCTCCGTATTTATGACGTTTATTCCGATTGGTTTTGAGCACCTGGAATTTCTGATATGCTGCGTTTCTGGAAAGTATGTGTTCTATATGCATATATCCACCTTTTCCGACATATCTATAAACTCCTGTTTTGATGAGGTCCAGATTATGGTGTAATATTTTTCATATCTATTCCGTATAAGCATTTTGAACCTGTGATTACCGTCACTGACAACGAAACCATTGTCGGCAGAATAATTCACTATAAGCGGAGGCATATCCCAGCCTTTTAGGAATTTTTCGTGAATGTTTCTTACATTCTCCTCGAAGCAGTTCTTGTCTACTATAAACTGCATGTTATCCTCCGGACCACAGCAGCGTGAGAACAATCTGAGCGGAAGCATGATAGGTTTGGTATAGAATCGCTCCTGTAATAATAATCCATCGGAGAATTCAATATTTCCGCCCTCACCTCGAAGAAAAATATGCACCCATTCCTCGATTTTGCCTTTACTGCCGTATTCGATTGCTGCACTTAATGTATATGGGTTATTCATGTCGCCACTCCTTGCTCCACAGCTCGCGATGGCATATGGTTTCAAACCCTATCGCTGTGTAAAACTCCGGGACTCCTCCGAAGCAGTACTCTGCTCCGAGGGCTTTTGTCTTTTTCATCGCTTCTGTCAGCGCATAGGTTGCGAGACCCATACAGCGGTATTCGGGCATAGTGCAGAGCGGCTCAAGGTAAGCGTATTTATTCTTTTTGTCAAACCACATTCCGGCGAAGCAGGCATAATCACCATCCGGAGCTTTGATGACCGTAGACAAATCCCGCCGAAAGTGAGGTCCGCTCTGCATAACCCTGCGGCAGTCAATATCGCCGTTCGAATCGCCCTGATGATCGAATCCTCTGTGCATACACCTGTGTAGTTGAAAAAGGTCATTTTCCTCATTGAGTGACATACAGGAAAAGCCATTAGGCAGCACATGCTTGGGAAAATCGTTTTGATACTCCAAAATCCGTACAGGTTCGGCATGAGTTTTTTTATATCCGTTGTTTTTTAGAAGGTTAATATGCGCAGACTGCGTGTCGGTTACCCAGACCGATAAAGTGCGTTTGCTGCCTGTTTTGACAGAAAGCTCGCATTCTGCCTGTTTAAGCATTTCAGCGAGCAGAGTTTCACAACCGTTTTTTATGAGCAAAAAAGCTTCGCCAATGTCCATTTCATAACAGCAAAAAGCAATTATTGTATTCCTGTCTTCCCATATCGTCATACGGTGCGTCAATTTATGATTGAACAGTGGATGGGTATGTGCGTATTCGAAAAACTGTGGAAGCAGCATACCGTTAAGCTCTTGTATATTATAGTTGTCGGTTAAAAACTGATGCACCTTAGGAAAATCTGATAACAGTTGATACGATCTTTTTGTTATTGCCATTAAATATTCCTCCAAATAAAAACTCCATTACCAAAAACGAATTGTCTTCGTTGCCGGAAATGGAGTGCTTATTGCGTTTTTTTATAAAAGAGCAAGAGCCCTTACAACATAAATGCAGCGCAACAATAAATTTACCGAATAATTCGGTTAAAGCAACCCAAATTACGACAACAAACCCACGCCCGCAGAAACCGGAATTTCTGTGCGGACATATTTATTTGCATCATATTATTTGAATTACTTTAAGATCATTGCTGCGCCACCATTCTATTAATTTTTACTATTATATCACAATAAAAAATAAAATGCAATATATTTATGAGTAATTATTGCATCCTTGTTTAAGCTTTTTGGGCAACAGTAATTGTCGCAAATTCCGTTTCGAACTTTTTTTCGAGAGAAAGCCCCACTTGTTTTATAAGCCTAAAAATTTCCTGCGGGTTATCGGGATAAACCGTAAGCTTTCGATTACCAAAATCGATTTCCGTACTTTGATTTTTGGTTATAGAGAGCACAAAGCGACCGTTTTTATTCAGCAGATCCGCAACCTTTTCTATTGCTCCTCGCTTATCCCTAATATGCATGAAGGTAAGAGAGGAATAGATAATATCAAAGCGCTTCCCGAATGTATATGTCAGGAAATCACCGCAAATCAGCTCTGCGTTATAAAAACACGCAAGGTTTTCCTTGGCTCTTTCAATCGTTTTCGGGGAGAGGTCTATTCCCATAAAATGAGCGCATTCGCCGCATACCTTGAGTGCCAGTCTGCCCGTGCCGACACCTATTTCAAGTATATTTTTGTCTGTTGATAATTGCATTTCGTCAATGAACGCCTGTCCATCCCACTTATTCATGTGTTCCTTAAGTTGTGCAGGATCATGAACAGGATCGTTGTTTTCATCAATTAAAGCATCATAATGCTCTTTTAGAGAAACACCGCCGTGTTTTATCATCTCTATGATTTCCTCCTCAGTCTCGCATTTATCATAATCTCCAACGAGTTGACCGTCATAGTGATAAACAATTCCGTTCTTCTTGTTTTGCAACAAACATTTTATCAGCTCGTCCGTACCGTATTCCTTTGCAAAACGGGCAAAGGCTCGTATGCGGAGCTTGTCTAGCATTCCGCCTTGACAGGGGAATTCATCGCATTCCCAACAACCGTACAATTCCTTTTCGCGGCAGCAGGTGTAATTCTTACACCAACCGTGAATATCGCATCCGCCGGCTTGGCAGCCGATACCTCGATTCTATGTGATTTAATGTGAGTATTATTTGCTGATAAGCCTTTTAAGTCCGCCAAGAATAAGCCCGAGCGTTGCGAATACAGCAAAGCTGCTTACACCCTCCGCAAAAAACGAAACAAAGGTACTGAAGTCCCCAAACGTTCCCGCAGCTCTTACAATTCCCCATATGAAATTATAGAGAAAAGCCACAGGTGCCAAAATCAGCATAAAAACAGAAAAGAATGTCATGAGCGTTTGAAGCAAATCGGTTCTTCTTCCATACATCCTGTCTAAAATGGAGGGGGGCTTGGGATAAGATTGGTACTGCGGTGGATACTGTGGCTGTCCCTGTTGCTGAGATTGCTGTTGTTGGGGCGGTTGCTGCTGAGGATTATATCCGTTGTTCATTCTCTCTTGCGCTCCTTTATTGTTATTATTTGGTTTTATACTAACAGATTGGATTGGTATTGTCAACAAATTATTGCACCTATGTTGAATAATAAAACCTATAGCTGAGCCGCCGCTCTGTCCGCAGCCTGGGTTGCAAGAGTGTCGCAACGCTCATTATAAACGTGCCCGTCATGCCCCTTCACCCATTCAAAAGTAACCCTGTGCTTTTTTAGCTGCGGAGCCAGACGCTCCCAAAGGTCGGTGTTGAGCACCGGCTTTCCGTCGCTCTTTTTCCAGCTCTTTAGCTGCCAGCTCTTCAGCCACCCCTTCTGCACCGCATCCACAAGGTATTTGGAATCGCTGTAAAGAGTAACCTCACAGGGCTGCTTAAGAGCCTCCAGCCCCGCAATGGCCGCCAACAGCTCCATGCGGTTGTTTGTGGTGTTTTTAAAACCCTCCGACAGAATCTTCTCATTACCCTCGTATTCCAATATAGTTCCGTAGCCGCCCGCACCCGGGTTGCCTCTGCAAGCGCCGTCGGTGTATATGTTTACCTTTTTCATTTGTATTTTTCCCGTCTATTTCTTCTCGCTTAGCTTAAGCAGCCTTATATCCTGTCCGGAAAAGCGCATTATTAAGAACTCACCCATAAGCCGGGAATATACCCGCTCTCCGTAGCTCTTTTTAATCTGTTTGGGAGTGAGGTTTGTGCTGATGATGGTGGGCTTTGAGTTAACAATACGCCAATTCAGCAGCGAGGAAAATACGGCTACCGTGTACTGGGTCATGCATTCGGCTCCGAGGTCGTCTATAATCAACAGGTCGCTTTTCTCGTATTTTTTTACATTCCCCTTGCTTTCCTTACCGAACCGAACCGCTTCGTAAGAGTCAAAAATGCTTTGCGCGCTGTCATAAAGCACAAAAAAACCCTTGGCAAGCACCTCTCTCGCTATCGCGGCGGAAAGATGAGTTTTACCGAGACCGGTGCCGCCTATCATAAGCATGCTGTCCGACATTGAGGAAAAGCTACTTGCGTACCGCTTGCATTGGTTATATGTAACGGTCATGTTTTCCCGCTCTGACAGTCCGTTTTCCGCCTTGCCGCTGTAATACTTCAAGGTGAAGCTCTCAAAGCTCTTGTCAAGCAGCGCACTCCCCAAACCAGAACCAGAATACTGCTCTGTATTAAAGCGCTTCTTCACGCATTCGCAGAACCTTAGCTCCGTGTAACCGCTGTCCGAGCAAACCGGGCACTCGAACCGAGGCTTGTCGTAATCTGCCGAATAGCCGTTGCGCTCCAGAAGTGATGCTCTTTTAAGGAGCAGCCGATCGTTTTCCCGCTTAATATCCGAGAGCCGTTGGTCGAGTTCGTTTTTTCCGCCAACAGCCGCCTGCATTATTTTAAGCGAAACAGAGGCCAATTCCCTGTCGATTTCTGCGACCTCCGGAAGCTCCCGCCGGAGCTGCTCGCTGCGGGACTCAGCCGCCTTGATTGCGGACAAACGGCTGTCCAGCTTTTGCCTTAGTATTTCGTTTATGTTCAAAGCGGCTCACCTGCCTTATGTATTCATGCTTCGCTTAACCGCAGCCTCAAAGAATTCGTCCTCGTCAAAGCTGCTCTCCACGGCTTCCTTTTTGTCGCCCGCTTTTACATCGTCCGTTGTTTTAAACCCGTTTTCGTTCCAGCTCTTAAGTATGCTGTTCATATAGGCAAACTGTACCTTTCCGGTAGCGTCCACCGTTTTTTCGTAAGCAAGCTTAACAAGCTCAAAGGGCAGGCTCCAGGTAAGGAACCAACGGTCAACAAACTCGCTTTCCTTGGCGGTAAGCTCACGCTCACCCATACCGCACAGCTTGCGGAGCTTGTTTGTGTTGCGCTTGGACTTCTCCTTGCGGGAGAGGTGCTCCTCTAACTTCTCGTAGCTGTCAATTCCGTCGTCGTTCAGACCGAGAGCGGTCTTCATCATATACTGCATGCTGAACTTTTTTCCGCCGGTGCAGTACTCGGCTACTCCGCAGATAAAATCAGCGGGAAGCCCTACATAATCGTACAAATAATACAGTGAGTTGTAATCGTTTTTATTGAGCAGTCTGCCCAGCAGCTCTCCCACCATTTCGCAGACGCTTCTGAAGTCATTGTTCTTCTCGACTGCTTCGGAAAGAATTTTTGAGTCATATGTCTGATAGAGGTTAACCTGCGAGCCGCTTTTTTTTGCGTTCTTTACCGAGGACAGCTCTATAACACCCGCACCTCTCCAGAAGGAAACGGCGGATTCCACCTTGCTCTCGCTCAAGCCCAGCTCCCGTGCCGCTTCGCCGGGGGAATAATCCCCCTTGGCAAAAAGGTATATCAATACCTTAAGCTCGGCTTCGCCTGCATTTTTCAGCAGCTTTTCAACCGAGCGGGGCAGTATTATTAAATCGTCAGCGGGGACGCTTATTCTTTTTCTTGCGGACACGGACATTTTCCGGAGTTCTCCCTCCTGTTTATGCTTTTTTACGATGTTATAACACTCTCATCCGGATAAACCGACACGGAGAGCTTGTTTTTTTCGGCAAGGTTACCTACTATCTCAATCGAATAATCGATATTTATCTTTCCGCCCTGTAAGGTGAGGTTGTTGCTCAGCTCCTTGGTACAAACCCGAAGCTGCATGGGAAAGAGCCCAGTATCATAAATACAGGTGTGGCATTTTCCCTGCTCAAAAACCATATGGGAGCTGAGTGTTCCGACCCTGTTAACCGAAATCACATTATCCCCCAAAGTGCTTATGGTGGTTGTGGTGTCTCCCAAGCCGTTTTCCTCTTTTTCCTTGTATTCAACCTGAAGACCCTGTTTTGTTTTCTTGAGAAAGCCGGTAAGATTAACATTGCTTGACTCCGGCTCCGGAACCTGACCGTTCTGTCCCAGATCGTTAAAAATCCGTTCCGATGCTATTTGTATATTAATGGGTATTTTCATTCTTTAATTAAACTCCTAATATTTTTCAATATCCGTTTTATATATATTTTCACTTATATCGTTTCCCAGGAAGCGCTTTGCGTTTTCGGCAAAGAGAGCCGTATCGTCGCTTGTAAAAAAGGTTACCCTGCCGGTACCGTCCGAATTCAGCATTTTCTTCCCTGTCAATGCCTCTTTGAGAGCCCAAACCGCTTCGCTTCCCGAGCTTATCAAAACGGAACCGGGCAGAAACGACTCTATTATATCGGAGAGCAGCGGGTAATGCGTGCAGCCCAGAATTACGGCGGCGGGCTCTGCCTCTGCTATTTCGCTTAAATAATCTCTCGCAATAGCGGTTGCGGCGATGTCGTCCACCGAGGTGTGACCGTTTTCCACCAAGGGCACAAACATCGGACAGCTCTTCGGAATCACCTTTAGCTTGGGGTTAATTTTATGTATTGCGGCGGTAAAGGAA
>CAZGJQ010000034.1:0-18409 GCA_964525815.1 uncultured Oscillospiraceae bacterium | reverse complement strand
TTCATACCCTTAAAAGGTATGTTTATCATGGTAACATAAAATATTATCTGGTCATAATCATTAAACGATTTCATAGGATCATAGTTTGCGATTCCGGCAGCCCGCATAACGGCCGCACCCGGAGTGCTTACGGTAAGCTCGTTTACTCCGAGGAGATGCTCGGGGTATATAACCATTCCTAAGTTCTTAACAACCGCGCCTTCGGGTATAAAATCGGCGTTGTACTGCGCACCGAGCCTAAGTGCAACGGTGTTTGCGTTCACCTGTGCTCCGAGTGCCACCACCGGATCTAAAAGAGCAAGCACCTGCGTCGTATCCGTGCTTCCGTTACCGGATATGGGATTAAGGGATATGTCCGCACCCGTAACATTGCCTATAGTAAAGAGCGAATCCGCATTTTCAGCAATCACAAGCGCCTCAAACGGAACGGTAAGAACCAAGCTCTGTGTTGAGGTAACGCAGGAAATCGCACTGCCGGTGTCGCCTGCCATTAACCTGATTATGTAATAGCCGTCCACAGTGTTCAGTTGGGTCGCTTGCTCCCAAGCGGACGAGTTGGGAGTGGAGGTAATCAGCGTTGTATCCGCAAGATACCCCGCTCCGAGTGCTTCCTCGGTCTGCTCATATAGGGGGGTTACTTTTGTTTTATCATAATAAAGGTAAAAATCCACACCCGCAATGCTTGTCCCCTCAGAAACCTCGGATATGTCGATTGTTACATTAAAGCTCCGTCCTCCGACGGCCTTTTCGGGTGCCGAAACATCCGCGGTAAAAACCTCTCCGGTAGCTGCTATACCCGCTGACAGCATAGAGCAAATCAAAATGACCGACAGCGTAAAGATGCACACTCGTTTTTTCATTAAGAAAGACCTCCAAATATTTTTACATAACTAACACTTTATTAATACTAACACGCTTTTGCGCAAATGTCAACAAATTTACATGCATTTTTTTGACTCTTTTAAACATAATGAATAAAACATAATAAAACTAACAGCCAAATTGTTCAAATATAGTTATTATTATTGTCAGGAGCTAAAACAGCAACCCCGTGCCGAAGCGGCACGGGGTTGCTTATTGCTTATTAAGTTTAGCTTATTTTGGGAAGGCTTGCTGCCGCAACCGACTGCCCTACTCTGCGGGAGCTCTCATCCGGTATATGCAGCTTTATCTTCCGTGCAAGCTCAGGGAATTCCATATCCAGCACCTCCTGTGCTTTGTTAAGCAGCAAAACGCCACCCTCTCCGGAGGTTACCCTGCCCATGATAAGAACATGCTTTATATTATAAAACTCGGTATAAAAAGCTATTGCATAACCGAAATATGCACCGATTGTCTCGTAAATCCTTGCGGCTCTCTCGTCCCCTTCCGCCATAAGTCCCTGTACAACCTTAAGCTTTTCGGCGGGTGTGGCGGACTCGTCCAGCTCAATACCGGCTGCTGGAGCAAGCTTGATAACGGCATCCTGCGAGAAATATTTAACTCCGCAGCCGTAATCGCCCGACCACTCGTCCACCATTGCATTTTTGTTGTAATCCACCGGAACAAAGGCAAGCTCGTTTAGCCACCCGGTAATGTTGCCCTGCTCGTCGACATAGCCGCCCGCCTCCGAGGTTCCCATAGCGACACCGAGAACGTTATTATCGTTCAAATCCATTGCTCCGGCAAGAGCGGTGACATCACCGTCGTTTGCAACCTCGATGGGAATGTCCTTACCTATATCCCTTGCGATATCAATATACATATTCTTGACATTCTTCTCAAACTCCTCGTCCGAAACCTTGAGGAACAAGGAGGCTATCATAATCCTGTTGTCTATATAAACACCTGCGCTTGATACTCCGATTCCGTCCACTCTGGGCATATGGGAAGCGGCGGTCTTCATCGCCTCCAAAATTCCCTTATAATGATAGGAAGGGTCGCTGTTAACCTTGGGGTGCCAAACAACCTCCTCCGAGAACACCGCCTCCCCGTCGATAACCGCACTTACCTTTCTGTCGCTGCCCCCAGCGTCAAACCCGATCCTGCATCCGTCAAGGTGTCTGCCCACGGGGGAAGCGGATTCGTTGGTTACGGGAGCATCCTCAATACTCCTCAGCTCCACCTCAAAGGGCTGCTCGTAAACCCTTGCCATAAAATGAAAATCAAAATCCCTCAGGGACTTGTCCCTATATGCTTGCTTTATTTTTTCACCGACAACGGAACTGCCCGCAATTATAATCTTATAACCGCCAACCACCCACAGAAGAGACTTCACCATTCTCTCGACAAAATCAAAGTTCTCCTCATCATGTCCCGCACCGTCCGGAAAGATTCTTGTTTTGTAAACGGTTGTATAGCCCTTGTTGCGCTGAACACCGATAACGATATCCTGACCGTTTTCCTTTGTTTTCTCCCGCATTTCACGGCACACCAAAGAAAGAGGTGTGAACTGCGGGTCCAATACTGCCTGTACCTTAAGCTTCATAGCGTATGCTACCTCCGATAATTGTTTTCTTTATGTTAAAGTCGTCGTCTGCGATTATAATGTCGGCATCCTTACCTATTTCAAGCGAGCCCTTTTTGTCTGCGATACCCAGCATGGCTGCCGGATTGAGGGAAGCCAACGCTACCGCCTGCGCTACCGTAAGGTCGGTGCTTTCAATCATATTTGCAACCCCCTTATTCAGCGTTAAGACGCTGCCCGCTATGGTTCCGTCCTCCAGCCTGCATTCAATTCCCTTAAGGAATACCTTCTGCCCGCCGAGGGTGTATTCACCGTCCGCAAGACCGCCCGACCTTAAGCAATCGGTGATAAGGATCAGCTTGTCCCCCTTCAGCTTGTACACAAGTCCGAAAAGAGCGGGATGTATATGAAATTTATCGGTTATAAGCTCGGTATAAACCGGATTGCTCAGTGCCGCACCTACAACGCCCGGAGCACGATGGCTGAGCGGGGTCATTGCATTGAAAAGATGGGTTACCGCCTTGACACCAGCAAGGAACGCTTCGTTTGCCTGCTCATAGGTTGCATCGGTATGTCCCATGGATATTATCACTTCCGAATCCTTGGCTATCTTTTTTATTTCTGCAAAGTCCTCGTCCATTTCGGGGGCAAGGGTTACTATCTTTATAACATCCGAATTTTCTATAATAACCTTCGAATCCGGCTTTTGGATATAATCCTCATTCTGCGCACCCTTTTTCTTGGGATTTACATAAGGTCCCTCCGCATTCATTCCCAGTATCGTCGAGCCCTTCCAGCTCTTGCTCTCCTCAATAAGAGAACGGATAACGCTTGCCACCTTAACCAGGTCCTCCCTCGGTATTGTAACCGTTGTGGGAAGCCAGCCGGTTACACCCTTCTGCACAAGCCCTTCGGACATTTTCCTGATACCCTCGGCGTTGCAATCGGAGGTATCCTCTCCGAGATAGCCGTGGATATGCACATCGATAAGCCCGGGGGCAACATATGCGCCGTCAGCATCGATAGTCTGTACGCCCGAATCGATTTTGTCTTGGTCTGCGATACCGGTGATGGTCTTGTCAAAGACAAGCGCCTTGCCTGTCAGCACCCGATCCTTCAAAACGATTTTTCCGTTGATGATAGCCTTCATAAAAAACGCTCCTATATATTTATATTTTTTATTTACCGATTTAATTGCATTATTTTCCCGTGAGCTTTTCAATGTTCTCGTTTTCACCCATAATAACTATTCTCTCGTCCGCACGGAAAATTCTTTCCGGATTGGAGAACATCTCAAACTGTTCACCCTCGTCATTACAGGTTGCAATAAGATTGATGCCGTATATTTTCCGCACATCCAGCTCCTTTATGCTCAACCCGACCCAACGCTTAGGAACCTTGATTTCGGCAATTGAGAACTCGTCTGACAGATTGAAATATTCAAAAACATCGGTCTTTATAAGGGTAAACGCAAGTTTTTGTCCCATGTCACGCTCGGGGAACACCACCATATCCGCACCCACCTTATTAAGCACCTTTTTGTGCCGCTCGCTGGTTGCACGGGCAACTATGTTCCTTGCACCCATCTCCTTGAGCAGCAGAGTAATCAATATACTGTCCTGCATATTATTTTTTAGGCAGACAACACAGTTATCAAAATTATTTATTCCGGCGGAGCGAAGCACATTCTCGTTTGTGGCATCGCCGCATATTGCAGAAACAACCTGATCGCCCATTTCGTCGATAATGGTGTCATTGTAATCAATCACAAGCACCTGATGTCCGTTTTTTGACAGGGTAAGCGCAAGGTTCTTGCCGAAGTTGCCCAAGCCTATTATACAAAAACTCTTCATTTTAACACAATTTCCTTTCACTCAAGTTCCGTCATTCTTTTTATCCCAGCAAGACATTGGTCTTGGGATACCTGACTATCTGTCTGTCTGAGTTCAGCCCCATCATAATTGCATAGGTTATGGTTATTATTCCGATTCTTCCGAAGAACATCAAAGCCATAATTACCATCCGTCCCGCACCGGAAATGAACGGCGTTATTCCCGTGGAAAGACCCACGGTTCCGAAGGCGGAGAAGGCCTCGAATATAATATCGCCGTAGCTCATACCTTTTTCGGTAAAGCTGAGAATAAAACTGCTTACCGTCACCACTACTCCGGCAATGATTATAAGCGCAAACGCACGGGAAACAATGTTGTTGTCCAGCCTGCGCTTCCGTATATTTATATCCCTGTTACCCCTTGCTATCTGAAGCACGGCAATTAAAACAACGCCGATAGTTACTGTTTTTATACCGCCCGCAGTCGAGCCGGACGAGCCGCCGATGAACATAAGCATCATCGAAAAGACCTTGGAAACCTCCTCAAGTCCGCCCACGGAAATTGTGGAGAACCCCGCAGTCCTGCAGGTTACGGACATGAACAGCGAGCGAAGGAGCTTCCCTCCCGCAGAGGAGGCACCTATTGTGTCAGGATTACTCCATTCGCTTACGAGGAAGAACAGCGTTCCTGTTAATATAAGAGCACCGCTTATTCCCAGCACCAGCTTTGAGTAAGGAGAAAGTGTCTTTTTTTCCCTTATCCTTTTATATATGTCATGCCAGACGATAAAGCCCAAGCCGCCGCATACAATCAGCGTACCCACGACAATATTTATATATATATCCCCCGCAAAATGCGCTAAGCTGGAATACTCTCCGGAAAAGCTGCCCATAATATCAAACCCTGCGTTGCAGAAGGCGCTTATAGAATGAAAAATGCTTTTTGACAGCCCGTTCCAGAACCCGAAAACGGGTACAAATTTTACCGCCAGAAGCACGGCGCCGATACCCTCAAACGCAAATGTGAATCCGATCATGCTCCTAATAAAGCGGAACATTTTTTCACCGGAAAAAAGGTTCATGGACTGAACAAACACAATCCGCTCCTTTGGGGAAACCCTGCGTCCCAAAAGCATGCTGAACAGCATTGCCATGGACATGAAGCCCAGTCCGCCTATTTGAATAAGTAAAAGTATTATACCCTTTCCGAAGTCCGACCAATAAACGGAGGTGTCTCTTACAATCAATCCGGTAACGCAGGTTGCGCTGGTTGCGGTAAAAAAAGCGGTTGAAGGGGATGTAAAAATACGTTCGGCGGAGGATATGGGCAGCATAAGTAAAAGTCCGCCGACAAAAATAACAGCCAGAAAACCAAGTATTATTATTTTCGCAGGTGACATCCTGCGAAGTTTTAAGAGCTCCGTGATCTTAGAAATCCATTTTGACATCGGCTTTTTTCTGTGCCTCCGCCTTAAAAAATTCTTTTTTGCCCCTACCCATCATTCCGGCGACTACGCTGGAGGGGAAGGCTACGATAATATTATTAAATATTGTTACGTTTCCGTTATAAAGACGACGTGCCGCCTGCAAATGCTCCTCTACGTCCATTATGGATTTTTGGAGCTGCTTGAAGTTCTCGCTCGCCTTAAGCTCTGGATAATTCTCGACAAGCACATTGATGCGACCCAGCAGCTCGTCCATTTTTGCATTTGCCTGATTACGCTCGTTCATTGTCATGCCCTTACGCAAATTAACAACCTCGCCAAGCGTTTCCCTCTCGTGCTTTGCATATCCCTTTGTGGCATCCAGCATTTTTGTCAGCACGTCATAGCGCTTGGTAAGAGCCACATCAATGCCCGATTCTGCTTCGTTTATTTTTACCTCTGCCCTAACTATCCTGTTCCTTGTTGCAATGTACCACAAAAGCAGCAATACTGCTACTCCCGCTAAAATGTACAGAATCTCCACAATGTATCCTCCTTAAAAAAATAATATGTTGAAAATACGCTCAGCTCTGCTTATAAATATCTCTGTCCAGCTTTAATTCATCCACAAATCTGGTTATGATGCTGATTTCCTGATTTATTTCCCTTACTATTTCTTCGCCTATCGCTTTAAATACCGGAGCCTCAAAAGCGTTGTCGTTGCTGTTAACACCAACGTGCAGCCTTGAATTTACAAAGCAGAGAATCAGCTTTCCGTGGGTACGGTCCCTCAGTGTTTTTATACTCTGCATTATATGCGGAGTCAATATGTAATACGCCTCATGGTGGTTGGAGGAATATACATCGAACCCCTTGTTGAACTCCTCATCCTCCAGCTTCAGCTTATTCATCCTCTCATCCTTGGGGGTGAACCACCCTCTTCTTCGCTTGGCGTAATAGAAGCCGCTTTCCTTTACCTGTAAATCGGAGGCAAACTCCTTGTTGAATTCAAAAATCATCCAGCGACCCTTAAAATAAGTTACCGTATGTGTATTTTTTCCGTCGGAGGTAACATTCTGAATGCATATATCCGATTGCTCAAAGCCAATGTCCTTGTATTTGCCTCTTATATAATCATCGCTGTAATAACGGTTGCCCATCTGCATCATGCCCGTGCTTTTAATGGTGCTTTGAGGAATTCCCCTTTTAGGCTCAAAATAAAGCTCGGTAAAGGTCTGCCTTAAAATGGATTCCACAAGATCATGCTTAAAGCTCTTTGTGTATGCCTTCTTTTTTTTAAGGGTGAAGAGCAAAAACATAAGCAATGCCGCAACGATGAACAAAAACGGAATTGCGGGAGCGTAATATCCGAGAAGAGGAAAGAATAAAATGCCCAGAGCAAGCAGTCCTCCGTTGAGCAGATAGTACTGCAGCACGGTTTTTCTGCTTTTTTCGAGCTTTATAAGAATTTCATTCAAAAAGAACAGCTCCCCCCAATTATATACTATTGTGTATGTTATACACTTTGTGTATATTATACACCCTTAGCTCCTTTTGTCAACAGAATCAACAATTCATCCGTCGTCAGAGCTATCCTTTCTGCTCCTTTGGATTTGAGAAAATCCGGCGACCTGTAACCCCATCCGACACATATTACATCCATACCGGCATTTCTTGCCGTTTCTATGTCCACGTCGCTGTCTCCGATAAAAACCGATCGGCTAATGTCGCTCCCCAGTATCCTCATCGCCTCCCGCAGAAGAAAGGGGGAGGGCTTTCGGGTGTCCTCGGTAGTTGTGCCGAGAGCGGCCTTAAGCCTTTCTCCGTAAAACACCTCTCCGAAGTAATGACCGCAAAGCTCCTTGACGGCAGCGTCCTTTTTGTTTGAGGCTACACCTATTGCAGCTCCGTTTTCCGCAAGGTGAAGGAGCAGCTCCCGCATACCTGTATAAGGCTCTGTTCGGTTCATCATATTTGTTTTATAATAATCGCCGAACAGCTTAATCGCATCTGCATATGTTTTTTCGCAGCAATTTTCGGGCAGAGCACGGCGCAGCAGGGTGGGAACCCCGTTCCCGATGAAGGAGCGCACCTCCTCCTCTGTTCTGTGCTTAAAGCAAAACCTTGATAATACATGGTTGACTCCGTCGGTAAGGTCCCCGAGGGTGTCAAGCAATGTACCGTCAAGGTCAAAAATCAGAGTGCTGTATTTCATCCGACTGCGTTTTCCAAATAAGCGGCGACATCACCGACCGTTTTGAACCCGGCTGCATCGTCGTCCGAAACCTCTATTCCCAGCTTATCCTCGATTACCATTAGCATTTCAACCAAATCCAGCGAATCCGCTCCAAGATCCTCGATAATATTGGAGTCCTTTGTTATGGTGCTCTCATCTATTCTCAGTTGCTTTGCTATTATCTGTTTTATTTTCTCAAGCAGCATGGTATTGTACCCTCCTAAATTTTATATCGGCTCTATAATAATGCATTTTTATCAATTTTACAATACCTTTTTAGGATTTTTTGTCTTTTAGTCCAAACTTAATAAGCGGTTTATTGACTATACCAGCATTATATGATAAAATACCATGTTATATAATATCAAAATATTGTCAGCATATATAAATCACAGGCATATACATGAATAATGAAAAGAGTTGCAAAAAAATGATTATTTTAGGAGTTGATCCCGGTATCGCAACCATAGGGTACGGGGTGATAGCAGCGGAAAACGGCAGGTTCAAGGCGCTTGAATACGGCGCTATAATAACCAGGCCGCAGCAGCTCCTGGAATCTCGGCTGACCCAGATTTTTGACCGCCTTACCGAGATTATAATCCGTCACAAGCCGGACTGCATGGCTACCGAGGAGCTTTTTTTCAATAAAAACATAAAAACGGCGGTGGATGTATGTCAGGGACGGGGGGTTATCCTGCTTGCCGCAGCAAAGCAAAGCGTTGATATTTACGAATATACTCCCCTTCAGATAAAGAGCTCGGTGGTGGGCTACGGACGGGCGGAAAAGCAGCAAATTATGTATATGACAAAGCTGCTCCTTAAGCTGGAAGAAGCGCCTAAGCCGGATGATACGGCGGACGCGCTCGCCGTTGCAATATGCCACGGGAACCACTGCATGAGCAGCATTATGCAGTATAAATAAAAGGGAGAAGCAATATGTACGGTTATATAAAGGGAAGGCTTACCGCCTTGACTAACGATTATGCCATCCTTGAAACAAACGGGATTGGATACAAGCTTTTTGTTTCGTTAAACACCTGCTCAAGGCTGTCCGGTCTTGTCGAAAAAGAAGCTCAGCTCTACACGCATTTGAATGTAAAGGAGGATGCTTTGGAGCTGTTCGGCTTCTTTGATACGGAGGAGCAGTCTGTTTTCAGGCACCTTATTTCCGTTTCGGGCGTAGGTCCCAAAGCGGCTATGTCTGTTCTGAGCACCCTAAACACCGAGAGCTTTGCGTCCGCATTGGTAAACGGGGACGCGCGCACCATAGCCCAATCCCCCGGGGTGGGACTAAAAACCGCTCAGAAAATAATAATTGAGCTAAAGGACAAGCTGGCAAAGGAGTTGAGTGCCTCCGAAGCCGCAAGCATACCGACCTCCGCTCCCGCCTCCTCAATCTCGGCAGTGGTTGACACCCTGTCTGTATACGGCTTTTCCAGAGCGCAGATAACGCAGGCTCTCGGCAAGGTGGATACCAAGCAGACCGTGGAGGAAATAATCAGGCAGACACTTAAGGTTCTGGGCAGCAACTGACCGAACCGCAGACCGAAAGGAAGGCTATAGCCATGCCCATTAACTCAAAAACGCCGGAAAGCGGCTTTGAATTCGATTTCGAGAGCCGCATTACCGCAAGTGAATATATACCGGAGGACGGCGAAAACGAGCTCTCTCTGCGACCGAGAACGCTGTCCGAATATGTAGGTCAGGAAAAAATAAAGCAAAACCTGAATGTATTCATTGAAGCGGCTAAGCTGCGGGAGGACTGCCTCGACCATGTGCTCCTGCACGGTCCTCCGGGATTGGGCAAAACAACCCTTTCCTGCATAATAGCCGCCGAGTTAGGCGTTAATTTCAAAATCACGAGCGGTCCCGCGATAGAAAAGGCGGGGGATCTTGCCGCTCTTCTCACCACGCTTGAGCGCAACGATATTTTGTTTATAGACGAGATACACCGTCTGCCCCGTGCGGTGGAGGAGGTTCTTTATCCGGCAATGGAGGATTTCGCCCTTGATTTAATGATGGGAAAAGGGCCCTCCGCCCGTTCGATACGCATTCCCTTAAAGCCCTTCACCCTGATAGGTGCGACCACAAGAGCCGGGCAGCTCACCTCTCCCCTGCGGGACAGGTTCGGGATGATGTTCCGTCTTGAGCTTTATACGGCGGAGGAGCTGGCAAGCATAGTAACCCGAAGTGCGGAAATTCTGGATACCCCGATAATCGAGGAGGGTGCGTTTGAAATCGCCCGCCGCTCAAGAGGAACACCGAGAATAGCCAACCGATTTTTAAAGAGAGTACGGGACTTTGCCGCAGTTAAGGGAAACGGTATAATCGACAAGGCTATATCAGACCTCGCCTTAAAAAGCATGGATGTCGACGAATTAGGGCTGGATGCAATCGACCGAAGGATGCTAACCTCTATTATAAAATCCTTTTCCGGAGGTCCCGTGGGACTTGAAACGCTTGCCGCCGTCATTGGAGAGGAAGCCATAACGCTTGAGGATGTATATGAGCCTTATCAGTTGCAGCTCGGTTTTTTGAACCGCACCCCGAGAGGACGCTGTGCTACGGCGGGCGCATACCGTCATTTGGGAATCAAGCCGCCAGACAATTCTAACGAGGGTCAGTTAAAGTTAGAGCTATAATTAAAATGTACGGGAGAAAAAATGTTTATTGCTGATAAATGGAAGGACTACAGACTTATAGCTGCCGATAACGGAGAACGGCTGGAGGACTGGTGCGGCAGGCTGCTGATACGACCGGACCCGCAGATTATCTGGAGCAGCGGACGCAAAAGCCCTCTTTGGAAAAAAGCGGACGCCGTGTATAAGCGTTCTAAGGAGGGAGGCGGAAAATGGGTGAAGAAGGATATTCCCGAGGAATGGAATATCACCTACGGGGAACTGACCTTTGCGGTGTCCCCGATGGGCTTCAAGCATACCGGGCTCTTCCCCGAGCAGGCGGCAAACTGGGACTGGTTTACCCCTCTCATAAAAAGCAGTGGCAGAGAAATCAAGCTTCTTAACCTTTTCGCCTATACCGGGGGAGCTTCGGTAGCGGCCGCCAAAGCAGGAGCGTTCGTTTGTCATGTGGATGCCTCCAAGGGTATGGTTGCCAAGGCGAAGGCAAACGCCGGTCTTTCAAATATACCAAACGACAGGGTTCGCTATATCGTTGACGACTGCATTAAGTTTGTAGAGCGGGAAATAAGGCGGGAAAACCGCTATGACGCCGTTATTTTAGACCCTCCCTCCTTCGGACGGGGACCGAACGGAGAGCGCTGGGAAATAGAAAAAAGCCTGGACGGCTTAATCTCGATAATAAGCAATGTTTTGTCAGACAATCCTCTTTTTGTTCTGCTGAACTCCTATACCACCGGACTCTCCCCCTCCACAAACGGCTATATACTGCACAACAACCTCGTTTGTCGTTTCGGCGGAAGGGTTGTAAGCGACGAGCTTGGTCTGCCCGTGGAGGAGAGCGGCATTGCGCTTCCCTGCGGAGCATCCTCGAGATGGACAGTCTAATTCTATTAAAAAGGTTGTTTAAATGACATTTATAAAAACCGAGAGCCTATCCTTTAAATACAGAGAAAACGAATCCGAGGTGCTAAAAAACATCTCCCTTGAGATAGAAAAAGGAACCTATACCGTAATCCTCGGGCATAACGGCAGCGGCAAAAGCACGCTTGCCAAGCTTTTGTGCGGCATTTTACAGCCCTCCTCCGGCAGAGTCAGCGTGGGTGGGTATTTTACCGACAGCGAGCGGGATATTTATAAAATCAGGGAGTCCTGCGGAATGGTTTTTCAGAACCCGGACAACCAGATTGTCGCAAGCGTGGTGGAGGAGGATGTCGCATTTGCTCCCGAGAACCTCGGAGTACCTCCGAAGGAAATCCGCAAAACGGTGGATGGCGCACTCAAGACGGTTGGAATGGAGGATTACTCACTGCATTCCACTTATAAGCTCTCCGGCGGTCAGAAGCAGCGGGTCGCCATTGCCGGTATTTTGGCGATGAATCCGGACTGCATCATATTCGACGAAGCCACCGCAATGCTGGATCCTACCGGGCGCAAGGATATAGCCGCGGCTATGAAAACGCTTAACCGGGAAAAAAGCATTACGGTCATAGCGATTACACACTATATGAACGAGGCGGTGGATGCGGACAGGGTTATTGTGCTCAACAGGGGGGAGGTCTACCTTGACGGAACACCAAAGGAGATTTTTTCGGATGTGGAGAAGCTGCAAAGCGTCGCCCTTTCGGTTCCGCAGGTTACCGAGCTGCTGTATCTGCTCGAAAAGGACGGCTACGCCTTCCCCAAGGGTGTGCTGCATACCATGGAGGCCGCCGATATTATAGACAGAATGTGCACCTTGCCGAAAGAAACGGGTGAGAACATATGAATGCGTTAAGCTTTAAGAATATTTCCGTTGTGTACGGAGAGGGAACTCCCTTTCGCAAGGTTGCGCTTGAGAACATAAGCATTGACCTTCCGGCAGGCGAAATAATCGGGATAATAGGGCATACCGGCAGCGGAAAAAGCACGCTTGCCATGCTCTCAAACGGACTTCTAAAGCCCACCGGCGGCTCCATATACCTTGACGGAAAGGATATATGGGAGGAGCCGAAAAGAATTAAAAATGTACGCGGCAGGGTCGGGATAGCGTTTCAGTATCCCGAATATCAGCTCTTTGAGGAAACGGTGTATAAGGATATAGCCTTCGGCCCCAAGAATATGGGTATAAGCGAGGACGAAATAGACAGCCGGGTCAGGAGCGCAGCCAAATTTTGCGGAATTGACCAAAATTTGCTAAAAAGATCTCCCTTTGAGCTTTCCGGTGGACAAAAGCGACGGGCGGCAATTGCCGGTGTCGTGGCTATGGAGCCTCAGGTGCTGGTTCTGGATGAGCCGGCAGCGGGGCTTGACCCTCTCGGACGAGAGGAGATACTGGGCGGGCTTATAGCTTATCAGAAGGAAAAAGGCTCAACCATGGTGCTGATTTCTCACAGCATGGAGGATATCGCAAAGTACTGCGATCGAATACTCGTGCTCAAGGAGGGCGGGGTATATATGTACGGAACGGTGCGGGACATTTTTATGCAGGCGGAGCTTTTGTTCGGCGCTTCCCTTGACCTTCCTCAGATAACCAAGCTTTTTATTGAGCTGAAAAAACGGGGACTTACGGACAACACCGATGTTTATACCGTTAAATATGCCAAAAAAGAAATAGAAAAAATATTACCATACAAAACAACAGAAACGAGTCTATAAAAAATGCTCAAGGATATTACACTCGGTCAGTTCTTTCCGGGGAAATCGCTGCTCCACAGAACAGATGCGAGAATAAAGATGATAATTCTGGTCGTGTACCTTGTAATGGTGCTTGCCGCAAGCAAGCTAACCTCAATAGCCACTGTCGCAGCCATTACTCTGGTAATGGTCATTATTTCCGGAATTCAACTCAAGATAATCGTTAAGGCACTAAAACCGCTGATATTTATACTCGCCTTCACCGCAATTATAAATCTGTTCTTTGTTAAGGGCGAAACTCCGTTGTTTGAATGGCGTTTTATAAGAATCTATAAAGAGGGGCTAATGAACGCCGCCTTAATGATGATACGCCTTGTTTCCCTGATTACGGGTACCAGCGTTCTGCTCACCTACACAACCTCGCCTCTGGAGCTTACCGATGCGATAGAAAGGCTGTTTTCTCCGCTAAAAAGGATAAAGGTACCCGTGCATGAGTTTGCCATGATGATGACAATCGCTCTGCGCTTTATACCTACTCTTATCGAGGAAACGGACAAGATAATTTCAGCTC
Organism: uncultured Oscillospiraceae bacterium; assembly: GCA_964525815.1. Classification (GTDB taxonomy): domain Bacteria; phylum Bacillota; class Clostridia; order Oscillospirales; family CAG-382; genus UBA1049. The sequence goes on along the minus strand of CAZGJQ010000034.1, from coordinate 4,649 downwards.
AGAAGGCAAGGGGTGCCGATTTTGAGAGCGGAGGCATTTTTAAGCGGGCAAAGGCGCTTATTCCCATACTTATTCCTCTTTTTGTCTCCGCCTTCAGGAGAGCGGACGAGCTTGCGGAGGCTATGGAGTGCCGCTGCTACAGAGGCGGTGAAGGCAGGACAAAAATGAAGCAGATGAAGTCCCGTCCCGCCGATTATGTTTTCCTTGCGGTAATGACCGGACTGTGCGTTCTTATATATTTTATTGACTCGGTGAGTGTTGTATAATGGCTAATTATGCATTAACACTTAAGTTCAAAGGAACAAATTATTGCGGCTGGCAGGTGCAGAGCAACGCGACGGGAATACAGAGTGTATTGCAGGACGCAATTGAGCGAGTTTTTGGGAGCAGGTTAGGTGTTACCGGCTGCAGCCGCACCGATTCGGGGGTTCATGCTAACGAATATGTGTGCCATATAAAAAACGCTCCCGATTTTGACACCGAGCGGCTTCCTCTTGCTATAAACACCCACCTACCCAAGGATATTGCGGTAACGGGCTCAAGAGTGGTCGACGATAGCTTTCATGCTCGTTATTCCGCAAAGGGCAAGGAATATATTTACCGAATCTGGAACAGCCGTGCTCACAACCCCTTCTGTACAGATACCGCACTGCATTATCCAAGGCTCATCGACACCGATAAGGCAGCCCAGCTTGCAAAAGGCTTTGTCGGGAAAAAGGACTTCGCCTCCTTTATGTCGGCACACAGCAAAATCAAGGATACGGTGCGGGATGTATGGTATTTCAGGGTGGAGCGGGACGGTGATTTTGTCAGCTTTGTTGTGGCTGCGGACGGTTTTTTGTACAATATGGTGCGAATAATGTGCGGAACCCTTTTACAAAGCACGTTAGGGAGCATAACAATGCCGATCGGCTCAATCATCGAGGAAAAAAACCGCAATTCGGCAGGAATAACCCTTCCGCCGCACGGTCTTTATTTGAATAAGGTATTTTATTAATATAAGAGGAGGTCAACCGGCTATGGGGGCTTTTTCCATTTTTTCAAACAAAAAAAGCAAAAAAAAGCGGGAGGGTCTGCCCACCGTAGAGGAATACTATCTTCGACTTGCACGGCGAACCACCCTTGCCAAATTCATATGCATTATACTTATATCCGGTTTTGCTCTGTTTTCCTTTTCAAACTACAAGGACGAGCTTAGCATAGATAATTTCAGATATATGATAAAGTTCATAGATTTCGGTGCGGAATCTACGGAGGAAGCACCCTCCGTTATCTTCTTTGACAGTGAGGAGACCAACAAATACGAGCTGCTTAGGGGGGACATAGGAGTACTGAGCGTTAACGGCTTCTCGGTTTATGATTACGAAGGGAACCGAATTCTACAGTCAGACTTTAAATACGACCACCCGAAAATGGTATCAACCTCAAGGAATATCATAGTATGTGATTTGGGAGGATATAATCTTAAGGTGTTCAATCCATTTTCCGTGGTATATAACGAGACCTTTTCCTATCCTATTTTCGGGGTTTCTGCATCAGAGAGCGGAGGATTTGTCGTAGTATCGGCAGCAAAGGGTTACCGAAGTGCGTTTTTTGTATATGATGAATACTATAGAGTAATATATAATTATTATTTCGGGGATAAATATATAGATTGCGCCGCCCTTTCCGAGGACGGAAGGGAGGTTGCGGTTCTGCTGCACCATTCCGAGGATGGTCAGCTCATAACCCGTTTGATGAAATTCTCCGTATCAGATGAAAGTGCAACGTTTCAAACCGAATTCGCAGACGAGCTTCCTCTTCAGGTAAGCTTCATGTCGGACGGCTCATATGCTCTGCTTACAAGCGAGGCGCTTCGTTTTTTCTCCGCCGATAATCAGATAACGGGTGAAATATTTTTCAAGGAAAAATCACTTTTGGGCTATGAATTTGGCAAGAATTATGTTATAATAACCTATAATACCCTCGGGTTATCCACTCAAACCGAGCTTGATGTTTATGCAAAGGATGGAACCGTTTGTGTACTGAGAGAATTCGAGGGAGCGCTGCTTGATATGTGTCTGTCCGAGGATAATCTTTATGTGCTTTCCCACGGTTCTCTCTCGATTATTGACATAACCGGGCAAAATACCGATAAGACCTATGAAACGGACAACGAGTTCCGGCAGCTCTTGCTTGACGGTGAAAGCATAATATTGTTCTCCCAGAACAGGGCGGAGTACTTCAAGGAACCCGAGCCGCAGAATTATAAGGACGACAAACAATAGCTAAAAAACGGTTTACAAATATTCTTTAGGGGGAAACCGACCAATGAACGCCATACTTGATATTATTATTGTTGTAATAGCTGTCCTTACCGTGTATTTTGCGGTGAAAAACGGTTTTGTCAAGACACTACTCTCCGCTTCTTCCTTCCTGCTTGCGGTTATAATAACCGTATTGCTCTTGTCTCCGGTAAAGACTGCCTTTATGAAGACGACTGCGGCGGCAGACCTAAGGGAGCGGGTGGAGTCCTCAATAGACCAGATTCTTGTGAACAACGGTATTGAGGATGTAGAGGCACTGATTGACTCTGAGAGTAAGCACAGCGATATAGCGTTGCTATTGGATAAGGTTGGCATAAACGAGGATGAGCTCAGCTTGCAGTTTGATCAGTGGAAAACGGAGGCAGGAGCCGACCTAAGGGAAAGACTTATCGATTATATAGCCGAACCGGTGGTGAACGCCTTTGTTACTGTTTCCGCCGTGGCTCTGCTTTTCTTCGGCTCTATAATACTGCTTAAGATAGCCGCCTATGTACTCGACAAGCTCTTTAAGCTGCCTATTTTAAAGACCGCTAACAAGCTTTTCGGCTTGCTTTTGGGGATAATACTTGCTATTGTCCGCATCTACCTGTTCTGCCTTATGATAAAGCTTCTGCTCCCTTACGGGCAGGCGCTGGGCGTGAGTATGATTTCCTCAATAAACCCCGAGGGAACACTGCTTTTCAGGCTGTTCTACAACTTAAATATATTTGATTTTTTGCTGTAACCTTTGTACAGACAAATCAATCAATCTTGGAAGAAGGGATGTTTGTTCCCACAGCTTTGTGACGAACGAAAACAAAAAGAATGAAAAAACATATTCCAAACATATTGTCGGTAATCAGACTTGCTTTAATCCCCCTGTTCATATATGTGTTTTTTTTGGGCAAGGATAAAAGACTGATTGCGCTACTTGTGTTTGCTCTTGCAAGCTCCACCGATATCTTAGACGGATACCTTGCAAGAAAATACAACTGGATAACACCGCTCGGCAAAATTTTGGACCCGCTGGCGGATAAACTTATGCAAGCAGCCGTTTTATTCTGTGTCGCCATAGAAAACATTGACAGGGTATTTTTTATATTCCTTACCGGACTCTTTGTTATTAAAGAATCCGCAATGGCAATCGGCTCGCTGATTGTTATCCGAAAAAAGCATGACATAGCCGTATCCAACCGGTACGGCAAGGCTGCGACCGTAGCATTCTTTTGTATAACCGCTGTACTAATCAACAGCCAAAATACAATTTTAAATATCGTTCTGGGGATTCTGCTCGCATTGGTGTTGATTGCGGCGCTTCTCCTGTATTATTTCAAGGTGTTCCGTGGTGTTTACGGAATAAAGCTGCGTAAATAAACCGAATGGGGTAATCAAAATATGCTAATAAAAAAATGTTCCCGCTGCAAGACTCGTGTCGCCGTGATTTATGTGACCAAGAACGAGAACGGCAGAACGCTAAGCGAGGGCTACTGCCTTAAATGTGCCAAGGAACTCGGCATCAAGCCGGTTGACGATATAATAAAAAAAATGGGTATAAGCGAAGAAGAGTTTGATGCTATGAGCGACGAAATCACCGATCTTATGCCTCAGCTTGACGATAATGAGGACGATAATGACGAGGGAAGAGCGCCCGCCATTGACCTGAACGCAATGCTGTCCGGTAACCCGGATAAAAGACCTGTTCCCTTTAAAGAAACCCGTCAGCAGGACGGCTCTCACAAGGAAGAAAAAAAGCAAAAGCGCAAATTTCTCGACCAGTTCTGCATCGATTTGACCGCAATGGCTCGGGAGAATAAGCTTGACCGTATTGTGGGAAGAGTTAACGAGCTGGAACGGGTGGTGCAGATTTTAAACCGCCGTCAAAAAAACAACCCTTGCCTTATCGGTGAGCCGGGTGTGGGCAAGACCGCTGTTGCGGAGGCTCTTGCGCAAAAAATTACACTCGGAGACGTTCCCTACAAGCTGCTGAACAAAGAGGTCATGCTTGTGGATATGACCGCGGTTGTTGCGGGAACCCAGTTCAGAGGTCAGTTTGAGAACCGTATGAAGGGGCTTATAGAGGACGCAAAAAAAAGCGGTAATATAATACTGGTAATCGACGAGGTGCATTCCATTGTCGGAGCGGGCAACGCCGAAGGAGGCATGAACGCAGCCAATATTCTAAAACCCGCACTCAGCAGAGGCGAGATTCAGCTTATCGGAGCAACCACGCTGGTGGAGTACCGCAAGCACATAGAGAACGACGCCGCACTTGAGAGACGGTTCCAGCCCGTAATAATAAACGAGCCCTCGGTTGAAGACAGCATAAAAATACTTCAGGGAATAAAAAGCTATTACGAGCAGTAC
>CAZGJQ010000033.1:0-18792 GCA_964525815.1 uncultured Oscillospiraceae bacterium | reverse complement strand
CTTCACAAGCATCCTGCGGACGGCTGGTGCGACGGATATATTTCCTTGCTTAAAGAAGCGAATCAAATAAAGACCGTAAGCGGCGACTCTATTTCCATTATAACGGAGGGCTGCGGTGATTTTTATGGGAATCTTGTCAACGGAAGCCTGGTTTCCACCTTTTTTCATCTGGCAATAGGTGCGTTCCCGGAGCTATATCGCTATACCTTCCCTAATCATAGACTGGTTGATATGGTTTATCCCAAGGAGAACCTCGCAATGCGCCCGGTCCATGTGGCGCAGCGTTCCTCGGATATGATAAACAAGGCGTTTGTAACCGACATGTATCTTTGGATATATGACCTTGAGGAGGACAACAGCTTTTTCGGCGATGAACGACAGCTTTCCTATCTAAAAAAGGTAATAGAGCTGAAAAAAATATGGAGGAATAAATATAAGGGGTTTGTTTTTGCGGACGAAAAGGGTATAGGTGAAAAGAGCGAGGAGCTGACGGCAAAGGTTTTTTACAAGGATGATATGTGCCTTATTGCTTACGCCTGCGACGGAAAAACTCTTTGTGAGCTAAAGACTGATTTTTATGCGGATATTGTAGAATTTAACTGCATTGAGGGTGAGGATTCTGTAAGTGAAGCGCTGGATACCGCACGCTGCTATATTAGAATTGCTTATTCCAAATGTGGTATAATTCTGCTCAAGAAAAAATAAATAAAAGAAAGGTTCTGAATATGAAAGCAACAAAAAAATCGGTTAAAGTAGCTGTGATTTTTTTATGCATCCTGATTATTATAAGCGTTTTTGCCGGTTGCGAAAAAAATAACGGACAGGAGGAGAGCTCTTCCGACCAAGGTCAGGCTTTTATAAAAGAAAAAATAGACAGCGTTTATGTATCCGAGCTGAATCGGAGCAGGGAGCTTGTGTGTATAAGCGAGGGCAAGAGCTATACAAGCACGGGAGAGTATAAGGAAAACGAGGAAGGTATTCTTACCGACGGAATTTTTGCCGAATCAGAGAAGGAGGCGGCAGGCTGGGCTGTCTACAGCCTTGCTGAGAATAAAGAGGTTAGTATAACAGTAGACCTTGGTGAAAAAACGGAGGATATCTGTACATTCAGGGTGAATATGCTCCAGATAATCAGAGAGACTGTTTTTTCTGCTGATGAGATTAGGGTGTTTATTTCGGATGATGGTAATGAATTTACGGAAATAGGCTTGATGAACAGAATTACCTTAGACTCAGGCACGCCCTCAAAGGTTTTTGAGCTGAGCCTTTCGGGCGGTGTGGCTGCCTCGCATATACGATTTTCCGTACACAGCGATAAAACGGGCTATGCGTATATAGACGAGGTGAGCGTATTTGCATACGGCGATAATAAGATTGAAGATATTTTAATGGAATACAGTCCCTTATATGATGGTAAGCTGCCCGAGGAGGTAACCGAACCTGTGTTTTGGGATGAGAGCGAGGAGGATTACAACACGGAGCAGAACCTTGTGCTCGGCAGAACCCCGGAGGTATTTTCTATGAAGGCGGATGTATCCGAAGGGGACGGGAACTCACCCAAGAGTGACATTTATAAGATTACCGACGGAGAATATGCAAAGAGCAACAGCTATTCGGATCCGGCGTTGTTTCGTAGCGCATCCGCAATTTCCAACACAGACGGCAGATTATTCATTTTTGATTTAGAAAAAACATCGGCGATTATGGGGTTTAAGATCAGCTTTCCCGTATTTACTACCGCTGCCGTCATGCTACCGGATTCTTTTTTGGTTTATTCCTCTGAGAACGGTACGGTCTGGGATGTTATTTATCGCAGGGACGGGATTCGGGATGGTAATGAGCAAAACGGTACATTTATAACCTTAGAGGATATGTTTGATACGAAATACCGCTCAAGGTTTGTTGCTGTCTTTTTTGATGTGGAGGGACATACCCGCTTTGATGAGATAGAGATATTTGGCACAAAGTCCGCAGAAGGAGCAACACCTGTTTCCGAAAAAGGGAATACAAGGTTTTTTACGGGCAGATTCCCCGTACCGGAGGATGCCAACGGTATAAGCGACGCTCTGCTTATGTATCATGCCTATGTGAGTACTCTGGATAACCCGGAGCAAATTCTTAGCTTCAATGAGGAGCAATGCTTAAGTGTGCTCGGCTATCATGACAGAGAGGGCAACATAACCGATACATATTTCGATACCTTTATTTTCCTGGGCGGCGGTCAAACCACCGAATGGTCTAAGGCAGATTACTGGAGGAAATATTTCGATCGCTTGTTTGAAGAAGAGAAGAATCTCGATGCTCTTAACTCCGCAGCCGTAAAGGTCGGAGATACGCTCGGAATAGAAAACTTCAAAGCGAGGGTTATCCTTACTCTTTTCCTACCGAGTGAGAGCTTCACGGAGTTCGGGGACATCGACGGCGACGGTATAGACGAGGACCTGAGCAGACTCGAGGACAAGAAAAAGGTTATGGATTGGCAAATCGAGGAGTACATAGCCCGTTTTAATGCCGCCGGTTACTCAAACCTTGAGCTCGCGGGGTTCTACTGGCATGACGAGGTTGTAAGATATAAGGACTTGCATCTGCCCGCCGCAATTCGCCATACCACAGACAAGGCGCACGAGAGCGGAGATTATATAATGATGGCTTGCCCCTATTATCATGCATCCGGCTTCTATGATTGGCATAATTTGGGGTTCGACCTTGTGATTTTACAGCCCTCCTATTACTTTTGGAACCATAATGATACGGCGATACCACAAACTGTGGCTATGGCGAGAAGCATCGGCTACGGCGTGGAAATGGAGGTGGAACCGAATGCGGTTACAGAGCTGGATTATCTCCAAAGGTACATAGCTTATCTTAAGGGCGGAGTGGACTACGGCTATATGAATGCCTGCCATATGTATTATTACAGCCAGCCATATTTTAAGTCATGTACAGCAAATACGCTGCTCGGTAGACAGCTATATGAGCTTAATTACCGTTTTGTTAAGGGAACTCTTGCCTTTACAACCAGCGAGGAGGTTTCGGACGAGGTCTTTGAAGGCAAAAAAGGGGAGAGTACCAGTAAAAAGCTTGGAATAGAGGGAATAAGCACCACTCTTTCCTATTCGACCAGATACGGCTCGCTTAAGTTCAATACAGACGGAAGATTCACTTATACACCGTACGGAGACTTTGTGGGTGAGGACAGCTTCTATGTCGAGGTTATGGTTACAGGCGCCGACAGGGTTATTTATGAGGTGAAAATAAATATAACCGACTGAACCGGATAAGACAAGAAAAATATTTTAATATCCTATTGAAAAAGCGCATTAAGTATGATACAATACTGCCAGTCCAAACGCCGGTGTGATGGAATTGGCAGACGTGCTGGACTCAAAATCCAGTGGTAGCGATACCGTATGGGTTCGACCCCCATCACCGGCACCAAACAGCGGAAAATTCCGCATAAAAAAGACTCGCAGGCTGATGCCTGCGAGTCTTTAATGTTGACAAAATTTATAAAATATAGTAAAATAATAATTAATTAAAGTCATTACTTTAGAATTAGGTGGATATATGCTCATTATCAGAAAAGCAAATCCAAAGGACGCAGAGGCTCTGTATGAGCTGTATTCCGAGCACCTTGCTTCCAATCCTCCGACTCAGACGCAGTGCTTGGATAAATGGCGTGAACATATACAAAAATTCGAGTCGGACGGGCTGTATCACCTGCTTGTAGGTTCGGTTGACGGAAGAATAGTATCATCGGTTACATTGGTGGTTATAGAAAATTTGACGAATAATTCAAGACCGTATGCGATTATAGAAAATGTGGTTACCCATGCCGGACACAGGGGGAAGGGTTACGCAACCGCCTTGATGAAAAGAGCAGTCAGCATAGCGGAAGAAGCCGGCTGCTACAAGATTATGCTCATGACCGGATCAAAAAAGGAAAGCACACTCGGTTTTTACAGTAATTGCGGATTCGATATGAAGGAAAAAACAGCTTTTATCATGCGTTTGTAAAATTGCGTTACATTTGATAACAAAGCAGGAGATAAAAATTATGCGTACAGAGAAAGAAGTGTATGATTTAATACTCGGAGTTGCCAAGGCGGACGAGCGGGTCAGAGCTGCTTATATGAACGGCTCCAGAACAAACCCAAATGTTCAGAAGGATCAATATCAGGACTATGATATTGTATATGTCGTAACCGACACGGAATCATTTTTAAAAGACAAAAGCTGGATTTCGGTCTTCGGTGAGCTTGCCATGCTTCAGGAACCGGATTTAAATGATATTGGACTGGGAATGGAAATGGATTTCACTCGTTCTTATACATGGCTCATGCTGTTCAAAGACGGAAACCGTATCGATTTAGGTATTGTAACGATAGAAAAGATGCTGGAGGATTATCAAAACGACAGCCTTACGGTTCCGATGCTCGATAAGGACGGAATTTTACCTCAAATACCGCCCGCTTCGGATAAGGATTATTGGGTAAAGAAGCCGACTGCAGCAAAATATAACAGCTGCTGTAATGAGTTCTGGTGGTGCCAGAACAATGTCGTAAAAGGAATCGCAAGAGATGAACTGTCCTATGCGATGTGGATGTTCAATAATGTCCGTGAGATGCTGCATAAAATGCTTGATTGGTATATAGGCGTTAAGCATGATTTCAATATTTCGCCGGGGAAGTTAGGCAAGTTTTATAAAAGACTGCTGCCCACTGACATGTACAGTTTGTATGAAAAAACCTATTCAGACAGCAATTATGATAGCTTTTGGACATCAATGTTTACCGCCGGGGAATTGTTCAGGCAGACCGCTGTCTATGTGGCGGAGCATTTTGGGTATTCATACTGTCACGAGGACGACAGAAATATGACCGATTACTTATATAAAGTAAAATCCGGGGAGCTGTGAGCTACCCCGGAATTAAACTAATTTCTTCTGTTCTTTTTAAATGATGTTTTTTCAAAAACAACAGCTCCGACCCAGGTTATAATTGGATTAAAAAGCAATCCTATAGCAGTAAGCAGCGTAATAGCTCCCTTTCGCATGTATCCATCGGAATTCTTAATACCCTTTAACCCGATATTCAGGAAGGGGACAAAGATTCCGAAGAGCAGAACCGTCCAGATAAGCGGAGGATAAGACATTATTCTTATGGGAACAGCCGTAATACTTGCGGTTATTCCCAGTATACCGAGCAATATTGCCGAATACTGTATAGGGCGCTTAACCATTGACAGAGGTATCAGGAAGCTGCGCCATAACGCAGCGGTCTGCGCTCCTCCGCATAATCCTCCGGCGGCGTTTCGTGCGGATACAATCAAGAACGAATTGTTCATATCTATATCAGTCTGTTTTTCGTTATCTCCGGAATTATTATCCGTAATAGCCTTGACTGACACAGTGTCTACAGCCCATAAAACAATAACAAAAAGAGCGAAGGGAAGCGTTTTCAATAAAGTGACGGCATTAAGACCAAAACCGATTCCCCACATATCATTCCACCAATAATATGGGTTGAAATTAAGAGGAGCGCTTGCGCCTGCCAAATCCGGCTCGATACCAAAGAGCAAGGGAATAAATATCGAAGCAACGGCGGCTGTGGGAATAATTACCCAAGCCTTTTTGTATATAAACAGGACTATATATATGGCAATCAAGAATATCAGAAGAATAATCAAGGGCATATATTTGTTTCTAAAAAAGGAAATAAGCTTCTCTATTGACAAAACAATACCTGAGACACCGAATACAAGGGACAGGCTTGACTTGCTGATATTGCCGGAAAGGCCTATCAGCTTGCCGAAGATACCCGTTTTTACGGCAACTATTCCCAAAATGCCAACCTCTACGCTGAGTATAAGCGGATGAACACCGAAGCCTACCATTACCGGTATAAGAATAATGAGCGGAGAAAGTGTGCCTGCGGGGGATGCTTTAGGCAGCAAAAAAGCTATTATTAGGGTTATTATACTGGCAATCATTATTTCAAGCCTTACATTCTCAAATACAAAGCCTGCGTTTTCTATATTAAGCTCCTGCGCCCAGACAAGGGCAAAGGAGGTAACAAGTGCGGTTTTGCCGATAAGACCTGAAAATGCAGGGATAAAATCAATAAGGCGAAGCTTGGAAAGTGTTCTAAGCATATCCGAACCTAGTATTTCATGGGAATCAATCTGTTGAACTCATCTGTGGGCGCATTATCAAGAAATAACTGTATAATCTGCCTTCCCAACGGATAGAGCTCTGGTATATTGAATTTTTCCAGTTGACTCCTGAAGAAATCGTTAAGTATTTTAGCTCCAGCATCGTAACCTTCAATCCCTATCTCGGACTGCATTTCCGTTTGTAAAAATGCCTTTCCTATATACTGCCCGTCAACCTTAAGCGATTCAAGACAATATCCGAGCAAAGAGCACCTTGCTTCTTTGAGCTGCTCGGGATTAAACCTTGCGCTTCCGCGTCTTGCGAGGTATTCTCTGGCAATCCATTGCGGCTTGAAGCTGACATTATAAGCACCTATATGCTGATTTGGTATAAGAAGGTACCTTGTGTTGGAATGGGTTGCTATCTGCGTGAGCAGAAGATTTGCCTGTTCGACCATTTTTCCGGTTGCAAAGGGCCAGTATGAGCCGACTCCCTCACTGACCATGCCGGTTGTGTCGGTTACACTCGGATTATTATGTCCCCTCGGTGCAACAAGTCTCCACAACCATGCAATAGCAGGCGGAAGAATATGAAACATGCCCAAAATACCGTATGTCGGGCTTTCTTTTGTGCAGGGCGGCGTTCTTACTCCGAAGCTCCGCACATCGATTTCGACAGGCTCGTCGATAACGTTTTTAACCAAACGACGGGGAAGGATGACTCTCGGATTTGGGCAGGGAGTTCCGTCAGAGTCCTTTGTATGCTCCCATACAAGACAGGTCGAGCCGGGAACAGCTTCTAAATTCAGGAATATCAACGGTTCGGACGGATGAGTAAAAATCTTCTCGTATTGAGGAGTCGTTCCGTAGGACTTTATATGGTCAAGCCTCAGGAACCAGCCCTGCTCAGCATCCTTTACAACCAGCTTTCTGCTGTCGTTTTGCATTTTGGGATGGCAGAGCGCCATATCGTCGGTAACCGGACGAAGCTCGCAGGTCTCTTTTAATTCTATATATGTTTTTTCGCCGGATATGGTGTTCTGCCCAAGCAGTATTCTACCGTCAAGCTCCTTGTGGATGTTTTCTATCATCTCACTTTTTCCGCCGCCGGAAGCGCCCTCATGCATAATAATGATTTCGTTATCGTAAGGGGTAATAACCTTTACAGTAGAAGCATGTACGGTTATCCAGCCTTCTATCTCTCCGATATTGAGAAGAACTCCGTATATACCTTTCTTAGCACTCGGACCAGGATAAAGATTGTATGAAAAAAGCTCATGCATGTTTTCCAGCCTGTTGTGAATGACGATTTGTCTGCCGTCAAAGTGTGTATGCCTGAACGGAGGAGCAAGGAAAATAATTGCTTTGGGACAAAAGCCCTCCGGAATGTCGTCCGCTTCAATAAAGCCCTGAAGATCAGCAAGCCCGCCCGCAAAAAAGGCTGCATTAACAGGCGCTATCAGAAGAGCGTCATATCCGTAGTCCATACCTCCCGCTTTAAAAGGAAGTAAAATAAGCTCCTGCTTTTTGAGCCACTCGAAAGTTTGGTTTCTCAATGGAGCAAAATCCTCATCATAAATATCATCGTATTTAGGTTTGTCGGTATCGTTTTTATCTGCAACAAGCAGACAATCGGGATCCCGTCTTCGCATATAGTCTTCCATATAGTTAATAACAGCACCGTTTTTACAGGCTGTAACTGTTGCCTCCGGTATTACACCGAATCCTTCAACATCATATTCAACGGTAAAAACAGGCTGATCGTTTTTGCCCAAGGCTAATTCTATAAGCTGCTTTCTTGACTTGGGCAGGATAACATTGCTGCTGCTTTTAATGATATCATCGACATAACCGGGGAGCTTGATTTTGTTTAACTCGTTCATATTTAAATCCCTTTCTTAGATAATAAAAAGACCGATATCCTAAAAAAACAAGGATATCGGATTACTTACAACTTAGTAAAGATTCTTTGCTACTTTGCATTGTCTTCCGATTATTTTTTTGTAACCATATCCTCTAAATTCCTGTCGGTAACGATAATGATAATTTTTTCGCCTGTTTTGGTGCTTACATCCGAATAGGTACTAACAACCGAGGCGTCTAAAACTTCCTTTATGAGCGATTCCAAATATGTGCGTCCGCCTTCAAAAAGTGATGTGCGAACCTTTTTAAGCAATTCAATTCCGTGCGGATTATCGGTTAGTTTTTGCTCTGAAGGGCTCAGAAATCCCGCTAACCTGACCACAATCATATCACAGATAACATAGGTGCGGATTGATTTGGGACCTCTGCCCATATATTCGATTTCGAACTTACTTATTGTTTCGCTTATCCTTGCTTCCAGCTGACCTTTTGTCATATCTTCACCACCGTATCGACTGCACAAACTATTCTATACCATAATGTAATGATTGTCAATATAAAAAGGATTAAATTTGTGTGTATTAAGCTCTCTGATAGTGGTTTATTCGTCAGTATAGAGTCTTTTTACCCTGTGATTAGGGCTGCATATAATCTCGTAATTTATTGTGCCGAGAATATCGGCAAGCGTATTGATGTCATCGGCGGTCTCAAAGATAATCGCCTCGTCTCCCGGACGGCAATGTATGTCGCTAACCTCCGCAACGCATAAATCCATACAAATTGTCCCGATTATTTTAGCTTTTTTGTCGTTTATTTTAACGAAGGCTTTGTCGCTGAAAGAGCGGAATAAGCCGTCCGCATATCCGATTGACAATACCGCAACCTTTATATCCTTTTGTGCGGTAAAGGTGCGCCCGTAGCTGATGCTGTCCCCCTTTTTGAGCATGGCAACGGCAGAAATCCGACACTTCAAGGTCATAGCCACTCTAAGACTCTTGTCTCTTGTATGGGGTAAGGGGGTAAGTCCGTAAAGGGATATCCCGGCTCTGACCATATCCAGCTTCATATGCGGAAAGTTTAGGATTGCCGCACTGTTACAGCAATGACGCAGACCGAGCTTGATATTTTTACTTTTTGCTGCGTTTAAGAGCTCCGAAAAAATCGAGAACTGCTTTTCGGTGAAATTAGTTGAGGGCTTGTCCGAATCAGCAAAATGGGTAAAAATACCTTCTATATTTATGCTTTTATAATTCTGTATCTTTTCTATGCTCTCTACAGCATCCTTTATATCCTCCTGTGAGTGACAGTATAGCCCCAGCCTTGACATTCCGGTATCTATCTTTATATGTACCCGTCCGCCTCCGTTTTTTGAGAGAAGCTCTGCATATTCGACCGAAACCGCAGTTTGAATTAGATTGTATTCATTAAGTAAGGGCATATATTCAACACAGGTAACGCCAAATATCAGGATATCGCTTTCAACTCCGCTTTTTCTCAGCTCCATGGCTTCTTCAAGGCTTGCGACCGCAAAAAAATCCGCACCGGCTTCCACAAGTGCGGCACTGACCCTCGCAGCACCGTGCCCGTAAGCGTCTGCCTTAACAACGGGCATAACCTTACAGTCACTGCCTACGATATTTTTTAGATGTTTATAATTATGCTTAATGCTGCTGAGGTTAATAAGAACCTCAACTCTGTTTTCCGTCATGTTTGTATGCTCTCGACCGACAGTATTTCATAGGAAAAAAGCTGTCCGTAAGCCTCCGAAATAATTTTATCAATAACTCCGTTATCTTTATTATAATACACTAAAACATTATTGCCGTCAATAGAAAAGAGCAGAACATTCTGTCCGGATTGGCTCTGCTGTTCGCATTCCGTGCTTGATCTCACGGTTTCCAAGGCAATGTCCAGCGCATCCGCGGCCATTACTCCAATGCGGTCTATTTCGGTCTCTATACCGTCATATTGCGCATAATATCCTTCGTTATTCTTTTTCACCGTGAAGGGGCAAAGAATAGATGGCTCGGTAAAGGTAAACATTGTCTCGTTTTCATAAACATAGAGCTTAAACCTTACAGCCGGTTCCCGCTCAATAACGGCGGAAACACATACAGGATAGGAGAGTAGTCTTCTTACACTGTCAATATCCTTCTCAATCAGCGAGCAGGTGGAGAAGCAGAAAAGTAGAAGTAATATAAGAATCGAGAGAATAGCTTTTTTCACACTTGCACCTCATAAAAACACATTTGAGCGGCTTCAGCCTAAAAGAACGCCTATCTCAGAGGGCAAATCCCGGGGAAGCATACCGTGGATACCGAGCTTTGGGACAAGTCTGTCTGCGGCAAGCCCATGCAGGTATACCCCCAAAACGGACGCATCACGGCAGGAATACCCCTGTGCGCAAAGAGAAGCGATTACCCCTGCAAGCACATCCCCGCTGCCTCCTTTGGAAAGACCGCTGTTGCCGGTTGTGTTGACCATAAGGCTTCCGTCAGGAAGTGCTATTAGGGTGTTCCTGCCCTTAAGCACTAAAACACATCCGTATTCATGCGCAAAGCGATAAGCGCATTCCTCTCTGTTTGCCTGGATGTATGCACTGTCCTTACCTGCTAGTCGACCCATTTCGGCAGGGTGGGGTGTAAGAATTGTATTGCTGCTGTTGCTGCTCATGCTTTTTAATACATTTATATTCATGGCTAAATAATTTATGCCGTCTGCATCGATAACGGTCGGTTTCCTTAACTCGGGCAGCAGAGTTGACAGCAAGGAATCATACTCTCTTCCTATACCGCAGCCGAACAGATATGCGCTTGCCTGTTCGAAGATAATGTCGGACGGCTTAATATATACCGCTTCAAAAAGACAGCTTTTTAACACGGTTTGGGTGTATGGGTCTGCGGCAAGCTTTAACAGCCCGACACCGCTACGCAGTGCTCCCATGGAGGAAAGGTATGCCGCACCTGTCATGCTCCTGCTTCCGGTCAGAGAAATAAGCGTGCCAAAAAGCCCCTTGTGTGAGTCCTCGGGGCGTTTTTTTATGAGTTTTAGAACATTAGCATCGGTATAAGATATGTTATAAGGCATTTTTTCACATCCCTATATTTTTTACTCCGATTTTATCATATTATAAGCGGATGTTCAACAGCAGCTGCTTATATCTCCTATTATTATACCCGCATCATCCGTTGAAGGCAGCACAAATACTCCGTTCTCATATATCGGCAAAATATAATTATAAATGTATCGGAAGCCGAACAACCCATAAACAGAGCCCATTCCGTCCGAAATAAGAGAGCGCAGGCTGAACATATCGGGAACCGATCCGGTGAAGCTGTTCGCACCGTTTCGGATTGAAATGAAGGAAATATTATTTTTTTGGTAATTAAAGGCCTCGGTCTGCGCGGAATATACAAAGTTCAGGTTAAGCCTCGAACGATCGATAGGTCTTACAAACCCAATTTCTGCGCCATTGATTGTATAAGCCCGAACACTGTAGCGGTGAGTCGCAATTATAACGCTCTCTCCGTCTCTGATATCGGAGGAGGCATCCATTAGCTCAGCGACATCCTCCTCATCCGAAAGATCAAGCTCAAGATCCACGCTTCCTATTTCCTCAAGACAGCAGTTCAAAAAGTACACCCTTCTGTTGTCATCCCCGGACAACGCCATATAGCGGCAGGTTGCAAAGTCATAATGCAGCTTTCGATAGCTTCTGATTACCTTGCAGATTTCGGGCGGACAGAACCGCTTGCAAAAGCAGAAAAGACAGTTGGTAATCCCATCACAGGCAACTATTTTATCACCGCTTACTGCGGCGGAAACAGCAGCAAGACGGTTTGGCAGTGTAAAGGCAAAAGGACTAAAATCAAGCATTAAGAACAACTCCCTCTACTTAATTATATTTTATGGTGGTAAATATTGACACTATTTGCAAAAAACTTGTTGATTTCTTTTTGCTTTTTGTTATAATAATTAAAATAAAGAATTTACTGGAGGTAAGGCAAATGTATAAGAATTTAAAAGAGAACTATCCGCTTTATGAAGTAAGGGAGATCTCCAGCCTGCGGGAGCTCGTCGACACGGGCGCTGAGTTATACGGAGACAGGCCTGCCTTCAAGTATAAGAATAAGGGTGAGGTTATCTCCGTTTCTTATAAGCAATTCAAAGAGGATGTGGATGCTTACGGTACCGCGCTTTGTGAAATGGGACTGGACGGCAAGCATATCGGAATAATCGGAGACAACAGCTACAACTGGGTACGGTCTTATCTTACTGTTTTGAATTCGAGCGGTGTGGTTGTTCCGATAGACAAGGAGCTCTCCGCCGAGGAGGTTAAAAATATACTCATAACCGGTGATTGCGAGGTGCTTATTTATTCGGGCGGTGCAACCGAGAGTAAAATCAAGGAAATCGAGCCGGAGCTGACTGATATTACTCATTTTATTTGTATGTCTGAGCTAACAGCTAAGGACGATAAGCACTTTTATATTGAGGATATAATAGAAAAGGGAAGGCAGCTTCTAAAAAACGGAGACAGTCGCTATACATCCCTCATACCCGATAACAAGGTTCTTAAGGAGCTGCTGTTTACCTCGGGCACAACGGGAAAAAGCAAGGGGGTTATGCTGTCTGCGGAATGCCTTGTTTTTAATATTATTAACGGACAGAAGCTTATGAACATAACCGATACCTGTCTTTCGGTTTTGCCCTATCATCATTCCTATGAATCCACTACGGGTATTCTGGTTATGCTTCATGCAGGAATGACCATTTGTATAAACGAAAGCTTGCGCTCCGTGCTGCCAAACTTTAAGCTGTATAAGCCCACCGAGGTTCTGCTTGTTCCTTTGTTTGTGGAGAAGGTTTACAGAGGGATTTGGGACAAGGCGGAGGAATCCGGTAAGGCGGCAATGCTGAGGAAGCTCATAAAAGTAAGCAATTCGCTGCGCAGAATCGGAATTGACGTCAGGTCAAAGCTGTTTACCAGCGTTACGTCCGTTTTCGGCGGAAGACTTAAGGCTATAATCTGCGGAGGAGCGCCTCTTAAGCCACAGCTTGTGGAGTTCTTTGAGAGCATCGGAATAACGCTTATAAACGGCTACGGAATATCCGAATGCGGTCCCCTTATTTCCATTAACCGTCCCTGCTACCGAAACAGCGAGTCTGTCGGAATACTTCTACCCGAAATGGAGCTTAAAATAGACAACCCCAACGAGGATGGGGAAGGGGAGATATGCGTAAAAGGCGCCAATGTGATGCTGGGCTATTATAAGAACGAAAAAGCAACTGCCGAGGCAATTGTGGACGGCTGGTTCCATACCGGTGATGTGGGTAAAACAGAAGGTGATTTTATTTATATCACAGGAAGAATCAAGAATATTATTATTCTAAAAAACGGAAAGAATATATATCCCGAGGAGATTGAGGAAAAGCTGTCCGTAATGAGCGATTTGATAGCCGAAATAGTAGTTAAGTCTATTAGGGACGGTGAGGATGACGAGCGGTATCTCGGTGCGGAGATATTCCCCGATTTTGACAGAGCGAAGCAGCTCGGTATTGAAGATGCGGAAGCTGAAATAAGGAAAACAATTTCCGAGTATAATGAAAAAGAAGCAGGCTATAAAGTAATAAAAAAGATTATCTTTAGAAAAGAAGAGTTTGAAAAAACCACAACAAAGAAGATTAAGAGAAAATATAATTAGTACGGTGATGAGGTATTGAAAAGGCTTATTTTTATAATGATTGCCGTTACATCTATTCTTTCCGCCTCCTGTAACGGTATGCATGACGGGGAGAACACTGTCACGGAGGACACAAACGGGAGCGTTATAAACTCCGATGACAGCAATGATGTGACGGACAGCAATGATGTGACGGACAGCGATGTTATGGCAAAGGATAGCTTAACGTTGGTCTCGCTCGGGGATTCTATTCCGAGGGGGCACGGACTCGCCGACCCAGTTTCTCAGTCCTTTCCGGCTCAAACAGCAGCGCACCTTGCGGAAAAATATAACACAAGCTTAAGGAATTATGCCGTGGACGGCATGACCAGCGGAGAGCTGCTTGTTCAGCTCAGAGCCGGTAAGAAGGAAATGATTGAGAACGCAGATATTATAGTTATTTGTATCGGCGCCAACAATGTTCTCCGCCATGCCATAGGTCTGTTGTATATCGACAATACCGATGTGATGAGCCTGTTTGAGCAATATGCATATTTTATGCTCGGAGATAAGAGCGATACTGCGGCTGCAGCGGCGGTTAATGATTATTTCCTTAAGGTAGCGGATTATTATGAGAGCGAGGAGTTCTCGGATAAAATAGCCGAAGGCGTAAGCCTGCTCAGAGATGACATTCCCGCGATTATTTCCGAAATAAAAAGCGAAAATCCGAACGCTTTAATCTATATGACCACCATATATAATCCGTATAAGGGTATGAATATGACCTTACCGTTTGTTGATTCCCGACTGATGCTTGAGGATATGTCGGACAGCATTGTAACAAAACTAAATCAAGTCATTATAGATTCAGCCGAGGAAAACGGCTATAAAACGGTGGATGTTTATGGTTTGTTTGAGCGGGACGGCGGAAAAAATGTAAATGCAGGACTAAACCTTACCGCCCCGAATATAAATTACGATCCGCATCCGAATCTGAGAGGACATACCTTGATTTCGGAAGAGTTAAGTAAAATTATAACGGAGGACACTATCGGATGATATTGAAAAGAGGCTCCATATTAATAATATCTCTGATAATCGTTCATATGGCAATAGTTACTCCGCAGGTTATTGCGGATGGCGAGGCGACAAAAAATCTGGTACTAAACCTTGAGTATGAAATTGAAGCGAGCGTACCCATACAGTATTCGTACGGAAAATACGAGCCGGATTCATACAACAGAGATTCCGGTCAGCTTACAGACGGAGCGACCGCCTTAACCGACCACAACAGTCCCGATGCATGGTATCGTTCAATGAGAGGGGTCTCCCGCATAGTAACCTTCGACCTGGGGGAAGAAAAGGCAATATACGGTTTTTATGCCGGATTTTTGCACAAAAAGAGCATGGCGATTTATGCTCCCCGATATGTGTATGTGTATCTTTCCGGGGACGGAGAAAATTATCAGAAAATCTGTGAGACAGGGCCGGAATTTCCTCTTTCCTCTTCCGAAACAAGGCGTGCCGACATTGCGGAGGACTTTGACAGGGTCTACAGAGCAAGATATGTAAGGGTCGAGTTCTGTAGCGATATATTTACTTATTGCGATGAGATAAGGATCTTCGGTACGGACACCCTGAGCGGAGATGAGGAAAGCATTATACCCGACCAAGCACCCGATGACTCAGATTATCTAAGAGATATTGAAGGAGTTAGCAAGATAATAAAAATATACAACGGCTATTATCCAACCCAGAGCATAGCAGATAACACTTATGAGGAGCTGCTCCCCTATATTGCATATATACAGCAGGACGGCACCTATACGGACACCATGTTCGACTCGGTCGCATTTGTTCCCTGTCATACGGATTACCCGTCCGGGGGAAGGCTGGTAAAGACCAGAGGTAAGGAAGGTGCGGTTATGAGTGACTGGCTTTTATACCTGGAGAACACATTTAAGGAGGGGGTAAATGTTTCCGCTTTGAACCGGGTTGCCGGAGAGGTATATGAAGCGTTGGGGATAGAGGATAAGCTGCCGGTTTTTTTTACCCTTCCATATCCAACAGTTATTTCGCAGCCCTTTGGTGACATTGACGGTGACGGTGAGGAGAAGTATTGCCAAACTCTTGAGGAAAGAGTGGATATTCTGAAGTGGTATGCTGATCTTACCTATAACACCTTCCTTGACGGTGATTACGATAATTTGGAGTTCAAGGGCTTCTATTGGTATCGTGAATCTATGGATTACTCCGAGACCGACCATGAGGGTGAATTGGTTAAGCTGGTTACCGAATATGTAAAAAAGCATAATTTCAGCATAATTTTTGACCCGTTTTTTCTTTCGGTGGGTTTTGACCATTGGAGAGAGCTGGGGTTTAACGGAGCGGTTATGCAGCCCAACCTTGTGTTCAACGATTATTTCGAGACCGAAATGCTGGAGGAGTTTGCCTCAATAATTAAAAGGTATAACCTCGGTGTGGAAATAGAAACAGCCGAGCCGGGACACTTTACCGGTTCGGATTACAAAAATTACGGTCTTATTTATGAGCACTACCTGTACTACGGCTGGAAAACAGGCTATATGGATGCACTCCAGACCTTTTATCAGGGAGCCGGGCCCGGTTCGCTGTACAATTTCTGTTATTCCTTCGATAAGTCCGAAAAAGGTCTGTATCTCCGTTCACTTTACGACAAGACATATAGATTCCTTAAGGGATTATATACCGCTTTTCCACCCACGCTGGTCATTCCGGATTTTGAAACAGCGGCCGGGCAAAAAAATGTGCGGGTTCCGATTACCATAACCGACGAGGATTCGGAGAACAGTGAGGTTACTGTTATATTCACAAAACAACCGGAGCACGGCACCGTAAATGTTCTCCCGGGCAATAAAAACATCGTCTATACCGCAAACGCAGGCTATTCGGGTATCGACACATTCGAGGCGGTAGCGTTTGATAAATTCAATTACAGCGAACCGATAACCGTAACCGTTACCATTGTGGATACAGCATTGAGTGAACCCGAGGATATAACCGAGGACGGTACTTCGTCTGAAACGGATAAAAAAAGCATTTGGCAGAATGAACGCACTGTCTGGATAATGTTGATTACAGCCGGACTGCTGGTTGCCTTGAGTTCTGTGGTTATAATGATTATTCGCTCAAAGAGAAAATAGCAGGAGCAGAGGTTAGCGTATAACACCGCTTTTTATGTTGCGTTATTTGGTAAATTGTGATAGAATTCTTGTATAAATTAAAAACGGGAGTAAGCTAATGAAGAGAACGGATTACATAACCTGGGACGAGTACTTCATGGGTATATCGCTGCTTGCCGCAATGCGGAGCAAGGATCCGAGCACACAGGTGGGCGCTTGCATTGTGAACGAGGATAATATTATTATTTCTACAGGATACAACGGCTTTCCGAAGGGCTGTAACGATGATGTTTTTCCGTGGGAGCGGGAAAACATCGAGATGAACAAGACAAAATATCCATATGTTGTGCACGCAGAGCTAAACGCAATCCTAAACTCCGGAGGACGCTCGCTTAAGGGAGCAAGGATTTATGTGGCTCTTTTTCCTTGCAACGAATGTGCAAAGGCAATAATACAGTCCGGAATCAAGGAGGTCGTATATCTTTCCGATAAGTATGCGGAGACGGACAGCGTGCGGGCTTCAAAGCAAATGCTGGATAATGCCGGGGTAAAATACCGTAGGCTTGAGGTGGAAAAAGAGAGTATTCTACTAAGTTTTGTATAAATCATGCATTAACGAATAAGAGCTTGGGAGATGATACAGGGTGTATGCTGTTTTACTATGTGCCGGAGAAGGCACAAGGATGAACGACGACACAACACACAAGGTTTGTTACGAGATAGCGGGTGTCCCCGCCGTGCTCAGACAGATAAGCAGTCTTAAGAAGGCGGGTATTAACCGCTTTATTGTTGTGGTCGGAAGCAAAGCAGACAAGGTTATGGAGACCTTGGACGGTGTTGACGGGGTTGTTTTCGCTTACCAGCCGAAACGTCTCGGAACAGGCTCGGCTGCCCTGCACGGTCTGAAGGCACTGCGCTCCTTAGGCTATGAGGGCGGAGCGCTTGTCGCAATGGGGGACAAAATTATTGCACCCGGTGTTTTTGCAGGATTGATAAAGAGCTATAACGAGACTTCCTCGCAGGTGGTTTTTGCTGTGCAGCCTAAGGAATTCAATCCGAGCGGAGGCAGGGTAGTAATAGATTCGGGAAAGGTCTGCGGCATTGTAGAGCATACAGACAGCTTTTTGTATCTGCTCGGGGAGACAGCCCCCCGCACGGAACAGGCTTATTCTAAAGCCCTTGAGAGCAGCAGGCTTAACGATAAAAAGAAGAAGAGCCTTATAGAAAAAGCGCTGTCTTACGGTGATAAGGTTCCGAGTGGTATCACTCTGTGTAAAAAGCATTTTAACAACAATAGTATTGAAGCAAGCAAATATGTTAATGCGGCAACCTATATTTTTGATGTAAAAAGAGCGATAGCAGAGCTGGAAGGTACCACCGGGAACAATGCACAAAACGAGGTTTATCTGACGGATGCGGTAAACGGGATTATAAAAAAGGACGGAGAAGCGGAAATATATCCCGTTTATGAACCCGAGAAAATACTTACATACAGCACAATGGACGAGCTGCTGCTCCTGCAAAAGCATTTCACCGAGCCTTCGCCCGAAAAGGAGCACCTTACAGCAAGTGAATGGCTGGCGGTGTTCGGAGATGAAGAGATAATCGGTAAAACGCTGTCCGGTATATACGGATCGGACGATGATTACATTAAGGAGCGCATTGAAGCGTATAAAAATGTACTGACCGGGTTTATTGAAAGGTACGGAGATAAACAGGTCATAATAGTGCGTGCACCCGGCAGAGTTAACCTGATGGGCAGGCATATTGAGCACAGAGGCGGCAGTATTAATGTAATGTCCATAAACAGAGAGACCATAGCGGTGGTTGCGCCGAGAAGTGATGACTATGTTAGGATTTCCAACCTGGATAAAAAATTCAAGGATTTTGAGTTTTCTGTCCTTGATACAATAAGCAGATACGAAACTACGGATTGGCTGGATTTTATCGAG
>CAZGJQ010000032.1:0-18962 GCA_964525815.1 uncultured Oscillospiraceae bacterium | reverse complement strand
GAGGTCTCCGGCGCTCTTGCGTCATTGCGCAAGGAGTTTTATGTACGCAGAAATCAGATAGCCGAAGCTGTTTTGGATCAGGTCAGGGAAAGGCTGACTGCCTTTACCTCCACCGAGGAATACAAGGCTTTTCTGCTGGACAGCGTAAGAAAAATCGCAGAGAGCTTCTCCGGTGATGCGTTTGTTCTTTATGTGAGCAAAGAGGATATTACACACCGGAATTTGCTTGTTACCGCAGCTAAAGCAATTGAAAAGGTGGAAGCAGATGACAGCATTACAATCGGAGGGTGCAAGGCTTTTTCCAAGAAGCGTTCCTTAGAGATTGACGATACGCTGGACATCCGGCTTGAGAAGCAAAAGGAATACTTCTACAGTAGCTGCGGATTGCAGTTTGATTAATTTTTTATAAAAAAGGGCGTTCTTAATGACCAACGAAAAAACAAGCAACAGAATATATATATACGGAATAAACGGACCGGTTGTTACCGTTAAAGGAGCAACCGAGCTCGGCATGAGCGAGATGGTTCATGTAGGAGAGAAGCGTCTTATAGGGGAGGTTATCCGGCTGGATAACGCATACACCACTATACAGGTCTATGACGATACCTCCGGACTGAAGCCGGGCGAGCCTGTTTTCCCGACCGGCGAACCTATGAGCGTTATTCTCGGTCCCGGGATAATAAGGAATATTTACGACGGGATTCAGAACCCCCTTACATCAATCGCGGAAATTTCCGGTGATTTTATTGCAAAGGGCATGAACATATCTCCCTTGAATACAAAAACCCTATGGGATGTGGAAATCCTTGTTAAGCCGGGTGATAGGCTTGAGGCGGGTGCTGCATACGCCTGCTGCACGGAAACACCGGTTATCAAGCATTTTGTATTGCTAAGTCCCGATTTAAGCGGTGTTGTTACCGAGTGTGTGACAGACGGAAAATATAAGGTCAACGACACTATCGCAAGGCTGAGTGATGAAAAGGGGAACACGCACAGCCTCACCCTTTGTCACAAATGGCCGATAAGGGTTCCCCGCCCCATTCGCAGCCGAAAACGCCCCTCTGTGCCTCTGATAACAGGACAGCGGGTGATAGATTCGGTGTTCCCGATAGCAAAGGGAGGAACGGCGGCTATTCCGGGCGGCTTCGGTACGGGCAAGACAATGATTCAGCATCAGTTCGCAAAGTGGTGCGATGCGGATATTATCATTTATATAGGCTGCGGAGAACGGGGTAACGAAATGACTCATGCGCTTACCGAGTTTTCCGAGATAACAGACCCAAGATCCGGAAGACCGCTCACCGACAGAACCGTACTCATAGCCAACACCTCCAATATGCCGGTTGCGGCAAGAGAAGCGTCTATATATACCGGAATAACAATTGCCGAATATTACAGAGATATGGGCTATGACACCGCAATAATGGCGGACTCTACCTCCCGTTGGGCGGAAGCGTTGCGGGAGATTTCCGGACGGCTTGAGGAAATGCCTGCCGAGGAGGGCTTCCCCGCCTATCTGCCCTCAAGACTCTCGGAGTTTTATGAAAGAGCCGGCTACACAGAGACTCTTAACGGCAAGGACGGCTCAATTACCGTAATAGGTGCGGTTTCTCCGCAGGGTAGCGATTTTTCCGAGCCGGTTACTCAGAACACAAAGCGGTTCACCCGCTGCTTTTGGGCGCTTGACAAAAGTCTTGCATACGCACGCCACTACCCAGCCATAAACTGGAACGACAGCTACAGCGAATACATTGACGACCTTAACGAATGGTATAGTAAAAATGCGGGAGAGGACTTTCTGAAACTGCGTAAAAAGCTGATCTCCATTCTGATTGAAGAGAACAGCCTAATGGAAATTGTACGTCTTATCGGCTCGGACGTGCTGCCGGACGACCAAAAGCTGATTATTGAGATAGCAAAGGTCATTAGGGTGGGTTACCTGCAGCAGAATGCAACCCATGAAACCGACACCTATGTACCCCTTAAGAAGCAATATGCTATGATGAGGGTAATCCTTCATCTTCATTCAAGGTGCAAGGATATAGTCGCACGACAGATACCGATAAATCGGATTAAGGATACCGGACTTTTTGACAAGCTTATAAAAATGAAGTATGATGTGCCTAACAACAGGATTGACATTGTGGACGGCTATATAAACGAAATCGACCGAATCGTCTCCTCTATCATGAGCAACTAAAACGGGAGTTTTTTACAATGGTAATAAATTACAAGGGATTAAATGAAATAAACGGGCCTCTTATTGTTCTTGATAATGTGGAAAACGCAGGGTTTGAGGAAATGGTTTCCATACACCTTGAGGACGGAACCGCACGAACCGGCAGAATTGTAAAAATAGAAGGAAAACGGGTTGTGATGCAGGTTTTTGAAGGTACCCGGGGTATCTCCATGGTGAATACCCGTACACGACTTACCGGAAGACCCATGGAGATGGCGCTTTCCCCCGAGATGGTAGGCAGGATTTTTGACGGACTGGGAAGGCCCGCAGATGATCTCGGCGATATTTACCCGACTGTAAAGCGCAATGTAAACGGCTCTCCCATTAATCCCGTTTCCCGTGTTTATCCCAGAAACTACATCAGAACGGGTATTTCCTCCATCGACGCTTTAACCACCCTTATCAGAGGACAAAAGCTACCCATTTTTTCTGGCTCGGGTATGAAGCATAACGAGCTTGCCGCACAGATTGTAAAGCAGGCTTCCGTCAGCGACAATTCTTCCTTTGCGGTGGTATTTGCCGCTATGGGAGTAAAGAACGACGTAGCGGAATTCTTCAGACGCACCTTTGAGGATTCCAATGTTCTGAGCCGAGTGGTTATGTTCCTTAATTTGTCAAACGACCCTATTATAGAGCGTATAATTACCCCCCGCTGCGCTCTTACCGCCGCCGAATACTTAGCCTATGACCTGAACATGAACATTCTGGTCATTATGACGGATATGACCTCCTATGCCGAGGCTCTGCGTGAATTCAGCTCGTCAAGAGGAGAAATCCCCGGGAAAAAAGGGTATCCCGGCTATCTTTATTCGGATTTGGCATCCATTTATGAGAGAGCGGGTATTATAAAGGGCAGCAAGGGCTCGGTAACACAGATTCCGATTCTTACCATGCCGAACGACGATATTACTCATCCGGTTCCCGACCTAACGGGATTTATTACGGAGGGACAGATAGTTCTGGGACGGGAGCTTGATTCGGTGGGTATATATCCGCCGGTCTCTGTACTGCCATCTCTTTCGAGACTTATGAAGGACGGAATCGGAGAGGGTAATACCCGCAACGACCATGCACCGCTCTCCAACCAGCTTTTCTCCACCTATGCAAAGGTACAGGAGGCAAAGGCGCTTGCCTCGGTTATCGGCGAGGATGAGCTCAGCGAAACCGATAAGCTGCTGGTTGAATTTGGGCGGCAGTTTGAGCACCGCTTCATAAATCAGGGAGAAAACGAGAACCGCAGCATCGAGGAAACTCTTGACCTCGGCTGGGAGCTGCTGTCCACCCTACCGTACGAATCGCTGGATAGAATCAGCGACGATTTAATAACCGCTTATTACAGAAAGAAACGCTCTCGTACTCCGCAAAAAATCAATGAAGCAAGGTGAAATTAAGTGCCGTCAAAGGTTTTTCCTACAAAAAGTAATCTTCAAAGCAAAAAAAAGACGCAATCTCTTGCATCTATGGGCTTTGACCTTATGGACAGAAAGAGCAACATCCTTGTGCGGGAAATTATGACCATGATTGAATCCGCAAAGGAGATACAAACAAGGATAGATAAAACATACGCCGAGGCTTATCTTGCTCTTCAAAGAGCCAATATTACACTCGGTATTGTCAACGAGGCTTCACAAGCAGTACCCATTGACAACGGCATCAGTATGGAAACAAGGAGTGTAATGGGGGTTGAGCTCCCCGCAATAGAGCTAGCAGAGCAGCCTCCTGCGGTTTATTACGGACTTGAGTCCACAAACTCCAAGCTGGACGAGGCGTATATAAAGTTTCAGGAGGTAAAACGATTAACCGTAAGGCTTGCTGAGATTGAAAACAATGTTTTTATGCTTGCAGAGGAAATAAAAAAAGCGAAAATGCGCACAAATGCGTTGCACAATATTATAATTCCGAGGCTTAACGAGGACATAAAATATATTTCCGAGGTGCTTGAGGAAAAGGACAGAGAGGACTTCTCAAGACTCAAGGTTATAAAAAACAGAACCACAAACAACGATAATTGAAGGATTATTTTTAACATATTATTTTTATTGGCGTTAATTTAAAATATAACACTGTATCAAGGCTTGTTTTTTGTCTATGGAAACAAAATGATGCGGTGTTTTTTGTGCAAAAAAGACAAATTCCGTTTATTTAAAAACTAATTATTGACAATATTAGCCGATTTTGTTATAATGTGCTTGTACTATAAATGAACCTTTTTAAAGGTTGTTGGTATTTATGATGCATTATGAAAGGAGTCTATCATGAAAAAGTCGTTAAAAAAGCTCTCTGCGATTTTACTGATACTGTGTATAATGGTGTCGGTTTGTGCGGCGAGCGTATCCGCTCTGACCTTCCAGGTCGGAGGCACGCTCTTAGGCGGTACCATAACCTCCGCCTATAACAGAACGGTTGCTGCGGGGGTAACCTATTCAAACGCCGTTTTCTCGACAAGCGGCAATCAGCAGCAGGTGCATGCACTTGCCTTTAATCCCCAATCCGGCGATTATATGCCGTATGTTTATTCGCAGTATTCGGGATACGGAGCCACCACGCTCAACACCGCTATAAATGCCGAATCAAAGTACGGGCTTGATGTCGTGGGCGGCGTAAACGCATCCTTCTTCTCGTTTACCGGAACCTGCTGTAACACATACGGCGGAGTTAATATCTCGGACGGAAAAATAATCCAAGGTCGCAACACCCACGGCGCTACCTACATGCTGACCTTTGACAGCGCCGGCACAGCGGATCTGGTTTATTCCAAGGTTGCATATGCGCTGAAGGTAAACGGCTCGGCATGGACAAATGCACTGGAATACATCAACATGTATCCCTACACCACAGGAACGGGTATTTATTATTACGACACAAGCTGCGGAAATAACACGGATACGAATTCACCCGGTGTCGAAATCGTTTTCAACAAGGTAACAAACACAGAGCTTACCGTGGGTGGAACGCTTAAGGGAACCGTTGCGGCTATCAGAAGCAATGTCAGCAGCGGCGGTTCTGTCGGCTTCAACCAGTTTGTTCTTTATGCAAGCAACGCAAGCAGCTGGGCATCCGGACTCCGTGCGTTATCAATCGGTGACACCGCCGAAATCACGGTTACAGAAACCATCACCGCCGCCAGGGAAAAAATGGAGAACGCCTCGAGCGCATTGGTTACATACGGCTATCATATAGTATCAAACGGAAACAATGTAACCTCCTCTAACGGTCTTGGCGATTCCTTTAACTATGCGAGAGCACAGAGAACCGCCGTAGGAGTCAAAGCGGACGGTACTGTCATAATGGTGGTTTCCAACGGAAGAACCACTACATATCCCGGTCTCAATGTATACGAGCTTGCTGATATGCTTATTGAGCTCGGATGTGTAACCGGTGTAAACCTTGACGGCGGCGGCTCTTCTCAGATGACCGTGGAGAACACCTCGGGAACTCTTACCGCCGCATTCTCAAGCACACGCAGAGTTGCCAACAGCCTTTTAATCGTACAAAGACCTACCGTTTCCACCGCAACAAGGAATACGCTTTCCTCTTTGATATCCGATGCGTATTTCTATCTGAACGCTTATCAGCTCTCGTCGGGAACGAGCGCAGCCCTGCAGGCGGCGTATGACTACGGCGACCATGTTTACAGCACCTCAACCTCAATGCCGGGCGATTATACAAAGGCTATTATGAGAATACAGGAAGCACTCGACAATGCTGTGGTACTCGGATACGGTACCGGTATTTACGAGAGCTCCACAGCATTGGTTATGCGCACATCAGCCTCGGACGGAGCAAGTCAGGTTACCACAGTTCCGTCGGGAACAAGCTTCTCGGTAACCAGTGTTTCCGGAGACTTCGGATATACAAAGTATTTGACCTATACGGGATGGGTACGAATAAACAATGCCTCATGGCTTGACACTCTTTCAACCGCCGGAGCAATCATCGACAGCGTTGACGAAAGGACTGCGGGTTCTCCGCTCACCGTATCATGGGATCCTCTTCCCGGCGCTGCCGGATACACCTATAAGGTCATAGAGCTGGAGGGTGAACCGGATCCCGGAAACCCGAACGAGTCCCAAAACGCAACCGTGCTTGCCTTTGTGGAAAACACCCGTGATACAAGCGTAACCATACCCGCCCAAAGCATGACGGACGGTAAATATATCAAGGTGGCGGTGGCGGTTCACTACCCTGCCTCATCCACCTGGGCGATTAAATATATTACCGGCTCAGAGCTGCCTTTCACCGATGTTCCGACCACGGCATGGTTCTATGATCCGGTCAAGTTTGTGTATTTTAACGGATTGTTCAGCGGAACATCAAGCACTACCTTCAGCCCCTCTATGAATATGACAAGAGGCATGATGGTTACCGTTCTGTACAGACTTGAAGGGGAGCCTACGGTATCAGGCACGATGCCCTTTACCGATGTACCAGTCGGAGCATATTATTATGACCCTGTTCTTTGGGCATACCAAAACAATATAGCCTCAGGTACCACCTCAACCACCTTTTCGCCGGACAACAATGTTCTTCGTGAACAGGCAGTGGTGTTTATTTATCGATATGCGGATATGATTGGTTGCGATATGACCATAACTCCGGGGTTTGATCTAACAAGCTTCGATGATTACGGAGACATAGCGAGCTATGCTCTGACCGCAATGACCTGGGCTGTAGATAAAGGAGTTATAGGAGGCAGCAGCAATATGCTCAGACCTAAGGATAACGCGAGCAGAGCGGAAATAGCGACGATTTTTAGGAACTTTTGCAATAATTTACTGGATTAACCCTTATACAAAAAACGAAGAAGCAGGGAAATCATCTCCCTGCTTCTATTTTTATACAAAAATATGCTTTAAAGCACACCCTGTGCTATCATGGCTTCCGCTACCTTAAGGAAGCCCGCAATGTTTGCTCCGGCAACCAAATTGTCCTCGTCGCTGTATTCTTCCGCCGCTTTCCTTGCATTGTCGAAGATACCCTTCATAATACCCTCAAGCCTTGTGTCAACCTCTTCTGCTGTCCAGGAAAGACGCTGGCTGTTCTGGCTCATTTCAAGAGCACTGGTTGCGACACCGCCCGCATTTGCCGCCTTTGCGGGTCCGAAGAAGACCTTGTTTGCAAGGAACTTCTCAACCGCTTCGGGAGTGGAGGGCATATTTGCTCCCTCGGCAACATACTTCACGCCGTTTTTAATAAGAATGTCGGCATCCTCGCCGTTAAGCTCGTTCTGGGTTGCACAGGGAAGCGCAATATCACAGGGTATTGACCAGATTCCTGTACCCTCTTTGTAAACAGAGCCGGGTACACGCTCTGCATACTCCTTGATTCTGCCTCTCTCTACTTCCTTTATCTGCTTTACAACATCAAGATTTATACCGTTCTTATCATAAATATAACCGGAGGAATCGCTGAGTGCGACAACGGTAGCTCCAAGCTGGGTTGCCTTTTCTGTACCATATATTGCGACATTACCCGAGCCGCTTATAACAACGGTTTTGCCCTTGAAGCTGTCCTTTTTTGCCTTAAGCATGTTATCCACAAAATAGCAAAGACCGTAGCCTGTTGCCTGTGTTCTTATTAAGGAACCGCCGTATAAAAGTCCTTTGCCTGTAAGAACCCCTGTAAACTCGTTTCTTAGCCTTTTATATTGCCCGTACATAAATCCGATTTCACGACCGCCCACACCAATATCTCCTGCGGGAACATCCGTGTCCGCTCCGATATGCTTGCTAAGCTCGGTCATAAAGCTCTGGCAGAAACGCATTACCTCCATATCCGATTTACCCTTGGGGTCAAAATCGCTACCGCCCTTGCCGCCGCCTATTGGAAGACCGGTCAGCGAGTTCTTGAATATCTGCTCAAACCCGAGGAATTTAATAACGGAAGAGCAAACGCTAGGATGGAATCTGAGACCGCCCTTATAAGGACCTATCGCGCTGTTATACTGGACTCTGAATCCGCGGTTTACCTGAACCTGATTCTTGTCGTCCGTCCACGCTACCCTGAATTGAATAAAACGCTCCGGCTCCAAAAGCCGCTCAATAACCCCCGACGAAATCAGCTCGGGCCGCTTTTCCACCACAGGAACCAATGATTCCAGCACCTCGCTGACCGCCTGTAAGAACTCGTTTTCTCCGGCGTTTCTTTTCGCTACCTTTGCGTATAAGTCGCTCAGATATTGATTTTTAATTTCCATGCTATTCCTCCATATAAAATTTTTCATCCCTTGACAAACATTTATTATACACTATATGCTATTTTTTGTCAAATATTTTTTCCAGCGAAATCCTCTTTTTTTCGGGCTCCACCTCAAGCACCCTTACCTTTATTATGTCACCAACCGAGACTACATCCATCGCACGCTTGACAAAGCCTTTTGCCAGCTTTGAGATATGCACCAAGCCGTCCTGATGTACTCCGATATCCACAAACGCACCGAAGTCTGCAACATTCCTTACAGTGCCCAAAAATTCCATTCCCGGCTTGAGGCTGTTTATATCCATTGCATCCGTACGCAGAATTTGCGGAGGCAGCTCGCTTCGAGGGTCTCTCCCCGGCTTTTTAAGCTCGGAGACTATGTCCATAAGCGTGGGAACGCCGATACCGAGAGTCTTTGCTACCGCTTCTATTCCTTTTTTCTCCAATCGAGCGGAAATCTCACTGATTTGTTGCGCCTTAACATCCTCCGGTGTATAACCGGTCTCTGCTAACAGTTTTTTTGCCACCTCATAGCTCTCGGGATGCACTGCGGTGTTGTCGAGCACCTCAACACCGTCCGGAACACGCAAAAAGCCCGCACACTGTGTATATGCCTTTTGACCTATACCCATAACCTTCAGCAGCTCCGAGCGCTTTTTAAATCGGGATTTTTCGGTGCGGTGTTCATATATGCTTTTTGCGGTCTTTGTGTTTATTCCGGCTATACGAGAGAGCAGCGATACCGAAGCGGTGTTAATATCGGCACCCACACTGCTCACGCAGGACTCCACTACGCCGTCAAGGGAAGCTGACAATGCTTTGGCGTTTATATCGTGCTGATACTGCCCGACCCCGATTGCCTTTGGGTCTATTTTAACCAGCTCAGCGAGCGGATCCTGTAATCGGCGGGCTATGGAAACCGCACTTCTGAGCGATACATCAAACTGGGGAAACTCCTCGGAGGCTAATTTTGAGGCAGAATAAACCGACGCTCCCGCCTCACTTATCATAATATAGCTAACCTGTCTTGGCTGATTTTTTATAAGCTCGGACACGAATATTTCGCTTTCCTTGGAGGCGGTACCGTTACCGATTGATATTATGTCAACCTTATGCTTTTCAATAAGCTTCCCCAGTGTCTCGGCGGCCTGTTCCTTTTTGTTCTGAGGGGGGGTGGGATAAACCACCGTCGTATCCAGTACATCGCCGACGTCGTTTACGACAGCGATTTTGCAGCCTGTTCTGTAAGCGGGGTCAAACCCCATGACAACCCTGCCCCGAACCGGAGGCGTGAGCAACAGATTCTTTAGGTTTTCACCGAATACCCTTATAGCCTGCTCCTCCGCTTTTTCTGTAAGAATTCCTCTTATTTCGTTTTTTATGGAGGGAGCTATAAGTCGTTCATAGGCATCCTCACAAGCCGCTTTTACATATTTTTCTGACGGAGAACTATTATAGAATAAGACCTTCCCTTCGATGAATTCAATAACAGCCTGCTTGTCCACCTCAATCTTAACCGACAGAAACTCCTCCCGTTCTCCCCTGTTTATGGCAAGCATTCGATGAGAGGGTATTTTGCTCAGCGGCTCGGAATAATCGTAATAAAGCCGATAAACGCTGTCCTCCTCTGTCTTTGCTTTTGTTGCGAGAGCGCCCTTTCTGTATGAGTACTCTCTTATCCACTTTCTAATTTCGGCGTTATCCGACACCCTCTCGGCAATAATGTCCATCGCACCCGCCAAGGCATCCGATGCTTCCCGAATGTTTTTCTCTTCGTCTATATATTTTTCCGCTTCTTTTTCTATGTTAATATCGCTTTTTTGCTCCAGCATAAGCTCCGCAAGCGGGGTAAGCCCCGCATCCGCGGCTATCGAAGCCCGGGTGCGTCGCTTTGGTCGAAATGGGCGGTAAATATCCTCAAGCTCCGCAAGGGTCTGTGCTTTTTCGATTGCATTTTGTATGTCCTCGTCCAGCTTACCCTGCTCCTCGATAAGCCGTATAACCTCGCTCCTTCTGTCCTCAAGAGCACGCAGAGACGAGAGCTTCTCCCCGAGCTCCCGCAGCTTCTCATCATCCAGTGAGCCGGTCATTTCCTTTCGGTAACGGGCGATAAAGGGAATGGTGTTACCCTCGTCGATAAGCTTAACCGCATTCTCGACCTGTATATATCTGATTTTCAGCTCTTCGGCTATTCTTGCGATAATGTCCATTTTTTATGAATGTCCTTTCTATTTGTTTGACCTGTCGCGGCAATATTATATGTTGCAATACGGAATATTTTACCACAGGGAAACGATTTTTACAACAAAAAACAGCGCAAAGTAAAATACAGCCGTCCAAAAATACCGATGGATAGCTGTATTTTGTTTTCTTTAATATACTATACTTCCTTCGCATATAAGGTCGGCGTTTCCGGTAAGGGTAATAGCCTCATCCGTGTAGTTTACTATCAGGTCGCCGCCCCTTAGCTTGACGGTAATATCCTCTCCCTTTTTACAGTAGCCGTTTTCAACCGCCGCAACCACCGCCGCACAGGCTCCGGTTCCGCAGGCGTTTGTCTCGCCGTTACCCCTCTCCCAGACCCGCATTTTGAGTGTTCTTTTATTTACCACCCTTATAAATTCGGTGTTAACACGCTCGGGGAACAGCCTGTTGTTCTCAAACTGCGGACCTACCCTTTCGATATCCACCGAATCCACCCTGTCACAAAATACCACACAGTGCGGGTTTCCGACAGATACGCAGGTTATTCGGAAATCCCTGCCGCCTATATTTACCGCTCTGTCTATAACGGAATCCCCCTCAAGCTCCACGGGTATTCTGCTCGGATTAAGCTCCGCTCTGCCCATATCCACGCAGGCTGAGCGCACTTGACCGCCGAATATATACAGCTTAAGGCTCTTTATTCCGCTTGCCGTTTCAATTGTAATAATCTCTTTTTTTGCATAGCTGTTGTCATAAAGGTATTTGCCCACACATCTGATACTGTTGCCCGCCATTTTTCCTTCGCTGCCGTCTTTGTTGAAAATACGCATCCTTGCATCCGCAATATCGCTGTTTTCTATCAGTACAATTCCGTCTCCGCCAATTCCGTAGTTTCTGTCGCAGACCGTAATTGACAATGACTCGGGACAGGTTATTCTGCCTTCAAAGTTCTCAAAGTAGATATAATCGTTTCCGGTGCCCTGCATTTTTACAAAATCCAACTTACTCCTTTGCACCCGCATATCGTTAATATCAACAAGCTCCGTGTTGCCGAGGTTATAGCGGGAAGCGATTATATCGGCAAGAGCGTTTGCGGTGTCAAGCGAGGTCAAGCAGGCGACCGACTTTAATATACATTTTCTGTGTATGTCTATATAATCGTTAACCGATTGCTTCCCGCTCGCTCCGGTGATTACAACATAACGAATATTCTCATTCTCCAGCTCGGTGATGATATTTCTGTCCTCTCCCTGCTTTCCGAGTGTTATTACATCGATTCCGAGAGAGGATATTGCCGCAGCCGTGCCTTTGGTTGCATACAGCCTCATGCCTAAATCATCCAGCTTTTTGGCAAGCCCGACAATCTCGAACTTATCCTTGTCGGAGACCGAGAGTATTACCCCGTTTTTGTTTTTTCGGGAGGAAAAATCAAGGTTGAATCCGGCTGAGACCAACCCCTTGAACAACGCTTCGTTAAGAGTTCTTCCTATCCCCAGCACCTCTCCGGTCGACTTCATTTCCGGTCCGAGTGCGCTATCCACATCCGAGAGCTTCTCGAACGAAAACACCGGAACCTTTACCGCTGTATAGGGCGGTATTTTATACAGTCCGCTGCCGTAACCCATATCACTCAGCCGTTCGCCGACCATAACCCTTGTCGCCAGCTCCACCATGGGAACACCGGTTACCTTGCTTATATAGGGAACGGTGCGGGAAGCCCGGGGATTAACCTCAATGACATACAGCTCGTTGTCCGAAATAAGGTACTGTATGTTTACAAGACCCTTTGTGCCGAGAGCCTTGGACAGCTTAACCGAGCAGTCGGTTATACGCTCCAGCATTTTGTCGTTTATGCTTACCGGGGGATAAATGGCTATGGAATCTCCGCTGTGTACTCCGGCTCTTTCGATATGCTCCATAATACCGGGTATCAAAGCATCCTCCCCGTCCGAAATAACGTCCACCTCAAGCTCTGTTCCGCTCATGTACTTGTCTATCAATACCGGGTTTGTTATCCCCTGCGCCAGAATTATTCCCATATAACGGGTAACATCCTCATCGGTGTACGCAATTGTCATATTCTGACCTCCTATCACATAGGAGGGACGCAGCAATACGGGGTAGCCTATGCTCTTGGCTGCCTTCAACGCATCCTCGGTGCTTTGAGCACTGAGTGCCATCGGCCGCTTTATATCAAACCTTGCCAGCAAGTCGTCAAAGCGCTCCCTGTCCTCCGCCATATCAATGCCTTCGGCGCTTGTTCCGAATATTCTAATCCCCAATGTATCGAGCGGCTTTGCCAGCTTTATGGCGGTCTGACCTCCGAAGGCGACAACAACACCTATAGGATTTTCAGCCTTGATAACCCCGAGTACATCCTCCTCGGTAAGGGGCTCGAAATAAAGGCGATCGGACACATCGAAATCGGTGGAAACCGTTTCTGGATTGTTGTTTATTATTATTACCTCATAGCCTAATTTCTTTAGCGTTTCCGCACAATGCACCGAGGTGTAATCAAACTCTATGCCTTGACCGATTCGTATAGGTCCGGAGCCGAGCACAATGATTCTGTCTTTTTTGGTGTTTACGGTTCTCCTTGCTTCACAAAACTCGTCATATGAGGAATAAAAGTAGGGTGTTTCCGCCTTAAACTCTGCTGCGCAGGTATCCACCATTTTATAAGATAAATCCAGAGGTTCCTTTATTTGCTCACCGCTGATTCTGGCTAATGCCTTATCGGTATAGCCTAATTTCTTGCCTTTTTTATAAAGCTCGGAGGTCAATTCTGCTGCGGTAATCTCTTTTTCGTAATCGACAAGAGCCTTCAGCTTATTTATAAAGAACCGGTCTATTTTTGTAATGTCGTAAATTTCATCAATCGACACGCCCTGTACAAGCGCTTCATAAACCGCAAAAATACGAAGGTCATCGGTTATTCTCAGTCTCTCCTTTATCTCAATTCCTTTAAAGGGAGGATAATTCAGCGTATCCAGCGAAATCTCGCTCCCTCTGACCGCCTTCATAAAAGCGGCTTCAAAGCTGTTTGCAATGGACATAGCTTCGCCTGTCGCCTTCATCTGAGTGCCTAACCCTCTGTTTGCGGAAACGAACTTATCAAACGGCCACTTGGGAACCTTAAGCACCACATAATCCAATGCGGGCTCAAAGCAGGCACAGGTCTTCCCCGTAATATCGTTCTTTATTTCATCGAGTGTATAGCCGAGTGCAATCTTCGCCGCCACCTTTGCTATCGGGTAGCCTGTTGCCTTGCTGGCAAGCGCAGAGGAGCGGGAAACACGGGGATTTACCTCTATGACGGCATACTCAAAGCTAAATGGATCCAAAGCGAACTGGCAATTGCATCCCCCTTCTATGCCCAGCTCTGTTATTATGTCCAGAGATGCGCTGCGCAGCATTTGATATTCCTTATCCGAGAGGGTAAGTGCGGGTGCAACCACAATGCTATCTCCGGTATGAATACCCACTGGATCAATGTTTTCCATGCTGCAAACGGTAATAACATTCCCGACCGAGTCCCGCATTACCTCAAACTCGATTTCCTTCCAGCCGTATATATATTTTTCAATAAGCACCTGATTAATTGGTGACATCTGCAAACCGTTACCCGCAACAGAGGAGAGCTGCGCCTCGTCATAGGCGACACCGCCCCCCGCTCCGCCCAAGGTATAAGCAGGGCGAACAATTACCGGGTAGCCTATTCTGTCGGCAACCTCCTTTGCCTGCTCACAGGAATAGACCGTTTGAGAGGGAATCGTAGGCTGACATATGGCATCCATTGTATCCTTGAAGAGCTGCCTGTCCTCCGCCTTTTCTATTGCGGACGCATTTGTGCCTATGAGACGAACATTATTCTGCTCAAGGAAGCCCTCCTTTGTAAGCTGCATAGCTATGGTAAGCCCTGTCTGACCTCCAAATCCCGCAAGCAGGCTGTCCGGCTTTTCTTTTTTTATGATTCTCTTAACGGTTTCACTGTTTAACGGCTCAAGATAAATGGCTTCGGCAAGCGTCTTGTCGGTCATAATGGTAGCGGGGTTGGAGTTGACCAGCACCACCTGTACTCCCTCGTTCTTCATAATACGGCAGGCCTGTGTACCCGCATAATCAAACTCTGCTGCCTGTCCTATAACAATAGGACCGCTTCCTATAACAAGTGTTTTTTTAATTGTTTTATCCTTCGGCATATACCGTTTACCGCTCCTTTCCCAGCATTTTTACAAACCTGTCGAACAAAAATTCGGTTTCCATTGGTCCACCGTGCGCTTCAGGATGAAATTGCACGGAAAAAGCGTTATATTTTTTGTAATCCATGCCCTCACAGGTGCCGTCGTTGGCGTTTTTGAACGAAATACAGCCAATGCTCTCTTCAATGCTGCCGGTATCCACCGCATAGCCGTGATTCTGAGAGGTTATATAGGTTATTCCTGTAGTAACATCGGTAACCGGTTGATTTGCTCCCCTGTGACCGTACTTAAGCTTATAGGTGTCTCCCCCGAAGGCAAGAGCGAGAAGCTGATGCCCCAAGCAAATTCCGAAAATCGGTATTTCCCCGATTAAGAGCCTTAGCTGCTCAATGCTTTCTGTATTTTCCTTAGGGTCGCCCGGTCCGTTAGAGAGCATCACACCGTCAAAACCACCTGCCAGAATGTCCTGCGCTCCGCAATCATACGGAAGGACCGTAACGTCGCAGCCCCGGCTGTTCAGTTTACGGATTATATTCTGCTTTGCTCCGTAGTCAATGAGCGCAATCGAGTATTTGCTTGCTTCCGCCTTATAAAACTGCTCTACAGTTATGCTTGTATTACTGACCGCATCCCTTATCCGGTAGTCCTTGATAAAATCCATATTTATTTTGCTCTTATCGGTACAAATACAGGCGTTCATAACCCCGTTTTCCCGTATAATGCTGGTCAGAAGGCGGGTATCAACATCATATATGCCGGTTATTCCCTTTTCCTTCAGGAAGCTGTCTATATCTCTCTCGCAACGGAAATTAGAGGGAGTGTCGCATTTTTCCCTTACAACATAACCGAACGCACTTATTTCCTTATCCCTGCTCTCCGAGTCGTCATACATAATTCCGTAATTTCCTATCAAAGGAAAGGTCTGTATTATTATCTGCCCGTAATAGCTGGGGTCGGTAAGGGTCTCTACATAACCGGTCATTCCGGTAGTAAACACCGCCTCTCCTATTACATCCTTTTCGCTGCCGAACAGCTTTCCTTCAAAAACCTGTCCGTCCTCGAGTATTAAATAAGCCTTTTTATCACTCTTCATATATTGCTCTCCTCGTCCCGCTGTCCTTTGCTCTGTGTTTCGGATTATTTCATCAGCTTAACAAGCACCGCCTTCTGAGCGTGCAGCCTGTTTTCCGCTTGGTCAAATATCTCGTCTGCATGTGCGTCAAACACCTCCTTGGTTATTTCCTCACCCTTATGAGCGGGCAGGCAGTGCAAAACAATAGCATCACGCTTTGCCGCCCTCATAACCTCATCGTCAATACAGTAATCCTTAAAGGCTTCGCGGCGCAGGTTACCCTCCTCCTCCTGTCCCATGGACGCCCAGACATCGGTATACAGCACATCCGCATCCTTTGCCGCCTCTGTTATGTTGTGGGTACAGACAAAGTCGCCGTTCTTCTCCGCCCATTGCATTATACTCTCGTCCGGTCGGTATTTATCCGGACAGGCTACCGAAACACTCATTCCCGTTTTTATACAGCCCGCAATAAGCGAGTTTGCCATATTATTTCCGTCTCCGATGAAGCAGAGCTTCAATCCCTCAAGCATACCCTTATATTCCCTTATTGTCATTAAATCCGCAAGCACCTGACAGGGATGCGCATAATCGGTAAGCCCGTTTATAATCGGAATCGAGCCGTACTCCGCCATTTCCTCAACCTCGCTTTGGTCAAAGGTGCGTATCATTATTCCGTCTAAATAACGGGACAGCACACGGATTGTATCCGCTGTTTCCTCTCCCCTGCCAATTTGCAAATCGCTTGCGGACAAAAACAGAGCATGCCCTCCGAGCTGATACATTCCCGCCTCGAAGGAAACCCGTGTGCGGGTGGATGATTTGCGGAATATCATTCCCAGCGTTTTGTCCTTCAGGTATTTATGCTCTATTCCGTTCTTTTTCTCGTATTTTAATTGATCCGCAAGATTCAGAATGTCTGTAATCTGCTCGGCAGTCAAATCAGCGAGCTTTAATAAGTGCTTCATTGGTCAATAACCTCCGTAAGAATATTTAGTCCCTTCTCCAAAATATCAAAGGGTATGTTAAGAGCGGGCAACAGCCTGACCTTGTTCCTTACGGTCAGCAGCAATAACCCTTTTTCCATGCATTCGTTTACAACCGCTTTAGGCTCCTTTACTGTTTCAACACCCAGCATAAGTCCCATTCCGGTTATTCTCTTTACATTTTTATGGGTGGTAAGCGTTTTAATTATATACTCGCTTTTCCTTTTGACATCGCAAAGAAGTCGGTCGTCAATACGCTCTAAAACGCTAATCGCTCCCGCGGCACAAACGGGATTCCCGCCAAAGGTGGAGCCGTGCGTTCCCGGAGCAAGCGTATTCTCTGTCTTTTCTCCAAAAAGGGTTGCTCCTATCGGAAGCCCTCCCCCCAGTCCCTTTGCCGTGGTAACTATATCCGGCTGTATTCCGAAATTCTCATAACAAAACAGCATACCTGTTCTTCCGTTTCCGGTTTGCACCTCGTCCACAATTAAGAGTATATCCTTTTGCTCGCATAGCTCCGAAACGGCGGTTACATAATCCTTATCCAGTACATTCAAGCCGCCTTCACCCTGAACAAGCTCTATCATGACCGCAGCACAGTCATCCCCCGCTTTTTGCTCAATGTCAGAAAAATCGTTTGCATCCGCATAGGTAAAACCACCTGTAAACGGATGAAAATGGTTATGGAAGCTGTCCTGACCCGTGGCTGACAGGGTTGTGATTGTTCTGCCGTGGAAGCTGTTCGTAAGAGTTATAATACGGCTCCTTCCCTCGCCGTATTTATCGGAGGAATACTTTCTTGCCGCTTTTATTGCGCACTCATTAGCTTCAGCACCCGAATTAGCGAAAAAGACCTTTTTTAAATGCGTTTTTTTACACAGCAGCCCGGCAAGC
Source organism: uncultured Oscillospiraceae bacterium (assembly GCA_964525815.1). Taxonomy (GTDB): domain Bacteria; phylum Bacillota; class Clostridia; order Oscillospirales; family CAG-382; genus UBA1049. Next base: position 1,166 of record CAZGJQ010000032.1, on the reverse strand, counting down.
TCGGCCTGCGGAAGGCTGTAATAAAGGTTGCTGGTATGGGCAACCTGACCTAATTGGTTTTTAACCGCCTCCACCCATATGCCGTCCGCTGCACCGAAGATATTCACGGCGATACCGCTTCCAAAGTCGATGTATTCCCTTCCGTTTATGTCGTACAGCAGGCTGCCTTTTCCGCTCTTTATTGCGACGGGGAACCTTGAGTAAGAGGAGGCTATATATTTGTCGGTGTCACTGAATATATTCATTTTTCAAGCCTTTCGTTTTTTATATAAACATAGTTCCGATGCCTTCATCGGTAAGCATTTCAATTATAATGGAGTGCGGTACTCTTCCGTCTATGATGAATACCTTTTTAACTCCTCTTCTCACCGCTTCGGTACAGCATTCAACCTTGGGAATCATCCCTCCTAAAATAACTCCGCTTTTCATAAGGGAGGGAACCTCGCTTACATTTATCTTCCTGATTATGGAGCTCTCGTCATCCTTATCCCGCAAAATACCGCTTATATCGGTCAGGGACACAAGGCTCTCCGCATTAAGTGCCGCTGCAATCCCGGAGGCTGCGGTATCTGCGTTGATGTTGTAAACATTACCTTGATTATCATAACCAATGGTAGAGATTACGGGAATATATCCCTTATCGAGTATATCAAGAATGGGCTGGGAGTTTACGGCGGTTATTTCCCCCACATAACCCAAGCCCTCATTCTGCTTTTTTGCGTCAATCATATGCCCGTCCACCCCGGAAAGCCCGATTGCCTTACCGCCCATGTTCTGTATAAGACCTACTAGGCTCTTGTTTATCTTGCCGGCAAGCACCATCTGTACGACCTCGGCGGTTTCCTTATCGGTAACCCGCAGCCCGTCGACAAAACTCGTTTTCATATTCATTTTATCCAGTGTTTCGGTTATCTCCGGACCTCCGCCGTGCACAAGCACTACCTTGACACCGATAAGGGAGAGCAGAACCACATCCCCCATAACCGCCTTTTTAAGCTCCTCATTAACCATGGCGCTGCCGCCGTATTTAACCACAACTATCTTACGGTTATATTTTTGTATATATGGAAGTGCGGTTATTAGCACCTCCGCCCTTTGTGCGTTTGTAAGCTTCATTTTAATCTCCATTCTGCCGCTGTGCGTCAGCACAAATAGGAATGAAAGCT
>CAZGJQ010000031.1:0-19276 GCA_964525815.1 uncultured Oscillospiraceae bacterium | reverse complement strand
AGAATGCTTCGCAGGCTTATGCCTGCGATTTTCTTACGAAAAACATCATTCTTAGGCTCTTGTTTTACATAACTCCTTATTTTCGCCAAACAGCACGAAAAACTTGGCACAAAAAGGCTGAATAAAAAGTCAAAAAACACACAGCCACAACTACTTTTATATAACCGAAACTACTTATGCCGATTGTGTTGACAAGCATTTATTCCGGTGTTAGATTTATGTTCAACAACAAATTTATTCTACCGTTTACTGCTCGGTAGAATAAAAAGAACATCAGCATACTTAACCTCGGAAGTACAGATGCTGCGGTATGTATAATTCGAGTTTTTGGCTGAAATATAACCGGCTGGAGGTGGTTGTAATGAGAGGAATGTTCAGAAAATTACTCCTGCATCTTAATATTATCAGCTCTTGGGAGCAAGAGGAGTGGGAGAAGCATTATTACCGGGAGATGATTGTTCTGTTCCACCCTATTACTTTGGTAAACTCATCGTAGCTGACACAGTCCATGGCACAGGATTACGCAAAGAAAGGAGGAACAGGATTAATTATGAACAGGAACTCGGTGAAAAAAGCGTTGCTTGTTATTGTGCTTGTTGCGGCTCTTACCTCATCGCATATTTCAGGAGTGATAGCCGGAGATTTCGTTATGGAGGATTTATGCGGGACAAGCCAAAAAGCACCGCCAACCAACAGCATTTCGGATAATGAGGCTATAAAAGAAAGAGCAGGAGCCATATATAGCAATATGAATGAAGCGCGTAGTGCAGGATTAGGTATGGTGGACCCGGTTATTTCTCTCGGAGCAAAAATAAACATACATATTTATGGGCTGAGATTCGGCGCAATGTACAACAGGGTTGCCGGAAAGGAAGTCAATAAAATAGGTATTCTGCTGTACCCCACCCATTTGCTCGGTGAAAACCCTCTCACTCTTGAATATGCGTCGGAGAACCCGGATGTAATTAACATATCGGTGAGAAAAATAGCGCCGGAAAGCTTTGTGCCCGGCAAAGCGTTTAAGGATTACGACACCTTCGTTTATTATGCCACAATTTATAATATACCGGAAGCGCAGCGAGGGACAAACATTACCGCAGTACCCTATATAAAGTATACTGACGGGGCTGTTTTCTATGCCGCTCCACTCACCCGGAACTATACATATGTCTATAATATTATTTACGGCTTTCATTAAAAAAGGAGGATTAACGTGCAGAAAAAAGCGTATCTGGCTCCCGCACTCATTATCACTACGTTTGAGGTGGATGATATAATCACATCCTCCGGACTTGCGTTACAGCCAGGGGACAATGAGTTCTTAGCTCCCGATACTTGGTGGGATAACTAATTCAATCCCAATTACATCACAAAAAATGCACCCGAAAAGGTGCATTTTGATCTGAATGGGCGAGTGAACGGGGTTTCAGAATACCGTTCTCTCCATAGTTCCTACCGTTTTTTAGTAAATGTAATCCACAACATACCATCTTTTATTTATCATAATACAGGGTATTCTTGTTTCATAACTCGAATCATTAGCAAAAATTTCTACATACACATCTGCAAAACCTTGACAATTCTCAAAATTAAAATCATTATATCCGATAAAATCATGTTGATCATACATTTCGGTTTTTTGGACATTGACACTGTAATTATGTAAGCTATATGACTCTAACCTGTTTTTATACGACCTTCTTATATACTCCTCATCATACAAATAGTCCTCTAAAATTACTTCGCACACTTTTTTATTCATGTATGAAAGCCTTATCATCTTATCTATATTTTTATCATCCAGAGCACTAAAGTAACCCTCCACCGCTCTTTCGGGAGTTGATGCGCCGCTTCCCCCTCTCAGAGCGAGTATAACTCCGACCGCTATCACAGAGAGCAGCAGTAATACGGCTACGCTTATTATCGCTATTTTAATACCACTTGACCTTTTTGGCGGATACTGCCATGCTTGATGAGGCGCGTAACCCTCACCGTAAACTTCGGGTTGAGGAGCATTCTGAAGCTCCTCCCGCCGCTCCTCGACAGGTCTTGCCGATTCGGTTTGCTCTTCCGTGCTTGTGAAAGCTCTATTTCCACATTTTGTGCAATACTTATCCGTGTCCTCCAGTTTGTTTCCGCATTTTACGCAATACATCACATTCTCTCCCAAAAAACATTGTGGTTTATATTTTTATATATTTAATAATATCATAAAGTATTATGTTTGGCAACATATATTCCCTTACAAATATTGATTGCCAAAAAGGTAATATAAAAAGCAGTTTTTTCATATCTTTTATCGTATTTATATATTTCGGAAGGGTATGAGCTAATGAAAAGACTGCTTGTTTTTTTAACCGTTATATGTCTGCTACTTCCCCTCACTGCCTCCGCAACCGAGGAAGCGGCGATTTATCCGTATGAATATGCTTGGGAGGAGTTCTGGTTTGAGGAGGCTGAGCAAACCGCAACGCTTAGCGGTGATTTCAAGGTAAAGAGCGCTTATCTTATGGAAGCATCGACCGGAAGGGTAATGTATTCGCTCAACGAGGACGAAAAGCTTCCGATTGCTTCGGTTACCAAGGTCATGAGCACCCTTTTAATCATGGAGGCGCTGGACAGCGAAAAAATCAAGCTGGACGAAATGGTTACCGTCAGCGAACGAGCGGCTTCAATGGGAGGCTCTCAGGTATTTCTTGAGCCGAATGAGCAGATGAGTGTGGAGGAGCTTTTAAAAGCGGTGGTTATTGTTTCGGCAAATGATGCTACGCTTGCCATGGCAGAGCATATTTACGGCAGCGAGGAATCATTTATTATGGAAATGAACAACCGCGCGCAGCAGCTCGGCATGGAAAACACTAATTTTATAAACACGAACGGGCTGCCTATAGAGAATCATTACTCCTCCGCTGAGGATGTTGCGTTGATGACACAGGAGCTGTTAAAATATCCTCTGATTTTGGAATATTCCACTATATGGATGGACACCATAAGAAACGGAAGTTTCGGTCTCGCGAACACCAACAAGCTGATTCGCTTTTATCAGGGTGCAAACGGAATGAAAACCGGTTTTACCGATGAAGCAATGTTCTGCCTGTCCGGCACGGCTCTTAGAGACGGAATGCAGCTTATCGCCGTTGTTTTAGGAGCGGACACCAGCGAGGAGCGCTTCGGAACCGTAAAGAAAATGCTGGACTTCGGATTTGCAAACTATACCATAACAACTCCGGAAAAGCTGAGTCTCGAACCGATAGAGCTTACTAAGGGAGTAAAGGAGAACGCCGCCATAGATTATACCCCTTCCTCAATTCTGCTGGAGAAGGGCAAAGACGCAAGCATTACCCAGACCGCACACATAAATATAGTACCTCAAGCGCCTGTTTCCAAGGGAGATGAGGTGGGGTTTGTTCTTTACGAGGCGGACGGCAACGAGGTTGCGAGATCGCCTGTTTATATTACCGAGGATGTGGGAAGGATAGGCTACTTTATTATCCTCGGCAGAATAATAAAAAGCATCTTTGCGTTTTTCTAAGCCCGTAAATATTGATTCTTAAGCGGTTGACAAAACCCGGGTTATATTTTATAATTAAGGAAAACAATACCACAAAGGATATATAATATGATAAAACTCCGTTATTCTCATATAAAAAGCATTACAGAGGCTGAGCTGAACGAGCTTAGGCCTCTGCTTGCGTCTGCGGATGAAAAAATCAGGAGCAAGAACGGAAAAGGTGCGGAATACACAGGATGGATAGATTTACCGGTAAATTATGACCGTGAAGAATTCAACAGAATAAAAATAGCAGCTAAAAAAATAAGAAGCGACAGCGACGTTCTTTTGGTTGTGGGTATCGGGGGAAGCTACCTCGGTGCGAGAGCCGTAATAGAGTTCCTGTACTCTGCGTATTATAATCAGCTAAAAAAAACCGGACCCGAGATTTATTTCTTGGGAAACTCCTTCTCATCGGAGGAGCTGAATCAGGTTTTATCGTTATGCGAGGGCAAGCGGGTAAGTGTAAACGTTATTTCCAAATCGGGTACCACAACCGAAAGCGCGATTGCGTTCCGCTTTGTACGGGACTATTTAGAAAAGCGTTATACGGATGATGAGCTAAAAAACAGGATTTATGCCACCACCGACAAGGAGAGGGGTGCTCTTAAGGGAATTGCGGACAGCGAGGGCTACGAGTGCTTTATAATCCCCGACGATATAGGAGGACGCTTTTCCGTGCTTACAGCGGTCGGGCTGCTTCCCATTGCTGTAAGCGGTGCGGATATCGATGCGTTAATGGCGGGAGCTGCGTCCTGTCGGGAAGAGCTGTTATCGACCGGCCTTAACAACCCCGCATATACATATGCCTTGCTTCGTAACGCCTTCCTAAAAAAAGGAAAGGGAGTGGAGGTGCTCGTCAGCTACGACCCCTCGTTCAGATACATGGGAGAATGGTACAAGCAGCTGTTTGGAGAGAGTGAGGGCAAGGAAAAGAAGGGTATCTTCCCCGCCTCCGTTATTTTTTCCACCGATTTGCATTCACTCGGGCAATATATACAGGACGGCTCCCCGGTATTGTTCGAGACAGTATGCAGACAATTGATTATGGATAAAAAAACCGTTGTTCCCTCGGACAAGCTCAATGCGGATGATTTGAATTATCTTATGGGTGAGCCCTTGAGCGACATTGACGAAAAAGCCTTTTTGGGCACGCTGCTTGCTCACGCTGACGGCGGCACCGAGAGCATTGTTGTCGAATATGAGCAAAAAAACGAGTTTTCGCTGGGTGAGCTTATATATTTCTTCTTCCTTTCCTGTGCCGCCTCCGGTTATATTCTGGGCGTAAACCCCTTTAATCAGCCCGGTGTTGAGAAATATAAGAAAAATATGTTCGCTCTGCTCGGCAAGCCCGGCAACGAGGAAAAAAGAGCGATTCTTGAAGTAAAGCTAAACGCTCTTAATCTGAAATAAATATACCGATTAGGGTTGATTTTTTCATAAAGATAAAGTAGAATATAAGTAAGAAAGCGGTAAAATATACTGCTTTGCGAGGCAGTAACCTATATTAAGCCGCTTAAACCGAAACATATAATAAACGGAGGTTTTTATCATGGTGCAGTTAATTGTCGGCGTAAAAGGAACCGGAAAAACCAAGGCGCTCATCAACGAGGTTAACCGAGCAGCAAAGGAATCACACGGCGCGGTTGTATGCGTTGAGTACGGAAGGAAGCTGACCTATGACATCAAGTATCAGGCTCGTCTTGTGGATGCTAAAGAATACAGCATTAACGATTCATCCACTCTTTACGGCTTTATCTGCGGAATACTTGCCGCAAACTACGATGTTACCGAGATTTTTATCGACAGCGCTTTGAAGATTTGCCAGGATAATATCGCCGACTTTGAGGATTTTGTATTAAAAACAGACAGTATTACCGGAAGGAATAACATAAAGTGCATTATTACCGCTTCGGTAGAGCCGGATAAAGTACCTTCGGGCATAAAAAATATGATAAGGGATACGCATTGACGCTATGAACACCGAAAAAGTGCAAAAATACAGGAGATGCCTGTTCAGAGCTCTTCTGATGTATACGGTTTTATCCATCGGGTACCTTGCGGCTGCCGTCGCAGCGGCTTCGGATAACACCAACACAGCCATCTCCGAATTTGCGGGAGAGCTGCTATTAAACTTTGCTCTGCTGCTCCTGTTTTCACTTGCGTTCGGGTTTTCATTTCTGATCTTCGGTATTAACAGAATGCCCAGTGCCGCAAAATGGACATTGCATATTGTTGTTTTATATGCTTTTATGCTATTCTGCTTTTTACTTATGGCCACTGTAGGAGAGGATCCTTCCAGCAAGGTGCTGTTTATCTTTTTCTCTACCCTGCTTTTTGCGGTTGTTTACGGTATTTCGGCGTTAATTGTTCACCTGTGCAGAAGAAAAAGACGTTAAATCACAATGATCTAACTACAGAATCCGGAGCGAATTGCTCCGGATTCTTTTGTGCTTGTTTATAGCCTATCATTTTATTGAGAAGCTGCTTTCTTTATTCCCTCAGCCAATCGGGCAGAAACTCCTCGGGGATGAATTTTTTTACGGTGTTAATCATGTTTTCCCTTGAGAACTTCCCGCCTATCAGTGTTGCCTTGTTCGTACGCTCCCAATCATGTGTGCCGTGATCCGCTCCGATTTCATCCGTGTAGTCCTCAAGATAGTATATTTCGTAATTTCTGTGTCCTGTGTCTTTGCTAATGTCCCCTCCTCCAGGTTTTGTATAATGGGTAACCACGGGAGTGAATAACGCATTATCGATATATACCTTTCCGCTCTCCGCCTCCTTTATAATATCAAAGCTCAGCATACCGCCCAGCATATTAAACGCATCCTGACTGCCCGAAACAAAGTTGCCCAGCGAATAGACCAAAAGGGTTCTGTGTCCGTCCTCGTTCTCAAACCAGTCCATGGGCTGTATGGCATGCGGACCCATACCGATGACAACATCCACGCCAAGGTCAATAAACTTTTGGGCATAAGTGCGCTGATGACTGGTTGTATTGTATGTGTCATCAATCCCCCAGTGTGCGCTTACAAGTATAATATCCGCATTCTGTTTTGCTATGCTTACCTGTTTTTCTATAAGAGCCTCGTTAAAATACGGAATATAGGTGCTTGAACCGGAGGGAAGCGAAATTCCGTTGGTGTGGCTTGTATAAGCGAGAAACGCAATCCTTATCCCTTCCCGTTCTACAATAACTATATCTTCGACAGCGGCTTCATTCTCGTAATACCCTATAACCGTGCCGCCTTTTTCGGTGAAAAAGCTGTAGCAATGCTTAAGATACCGGTCGTCCCAGGAATCCAGCATATGGTTATGTGCCACATTAAAAATATCGAACTCTAAGTCATACAGCACATCCCCGAGCGCCTCGGGGGTGTTAAAGTTCGGGTAACCCTTGATTCCCAGCTCGTTTCCGCCGATAAGCGTTTCCACATTTATGTAGGAAAGGTCAGCCTGGGCTATGCGGGGAGCTACATTCTTATAAATAGGATAAAAATCGTAATCTGCTGTTTCCAAAGGATAAAACACTGGATCGATCCCTTTTTTTTCGGCAGCACGAATAATTGCATCGGCGTAAACGGAGGGATGAATAATATTATCCGGACAAGCCAAAAAATCTATAACAATGTCCTGCGGTTCATCCTCGGACGAGGTGTCCTCCGAAGCATTATGCGGGTTGCTTGTTTCCTGCGATGCATCGCTGTACTCCGAAGAGGAATCCGTGCCCGCCGACTCTTGTCCGAGAGGCTCGGAGGAGATATGCTGCATAATAACCACAAGCGCAGCCGCTACGGCTATTACGAATATAACGGTAAAAAATGTTGACAAGCCTTTTTTCATGTCTGTACCTGTTCCTTGATTTTATTGCCCTAATTCTACCACTTAAGTCTCTTTTTGTCAATTAACATAAATAAAACATACGCCAAAAAGAAAACAAAATCTCAAAGCACCGATTATACTCCTCCTATAATCGGAATGCTCTTTCTCTGCTTTATTATGTCTGCCGTTTTCATTTCAGTCTTACCTCATATTTGTTTATCATTTCTATCGGATTGTAGGCCATTTTTGCCTGACGGATTCCCTCGTCTCCCATGTCCTCCTCCCGATTTATATAATTAACTCCGTCCACGGCAAACCTGTTTGCATATGCGTAATTAATCGCCTCGTAAGCACCGTCGTATTGCCGCAGTGCTTTTTCCACATGCACATACAGCGTATCTCCGATAACCTCGCCGATGGTCATTGCGACCGCTGTTCCGTTTACATACAGCAGTCCTCCGGTCTGCTCCATTTCAAAGAAGAAATCCAGTGCTTTTTTTATAAGCAGGCTCTCTGCCTCAAACATCTCATCTTCCTTGCTGTGCTCAGACAAATATACCTTAAAAAAGGCTCTTGCTTCATCGATTCTTTCCGGAGTTAAAGGCTCAAATTTGCAATCGGTACAGCTGCGCATAAATTTATTGAGGCGGTTGCGCTTTTTGTTGAATTTACGACCCTTAAGGTTTTTCAAGTCCTCTGCCGCATAAACATAGTCCGACCAGCCCTCAAGCTGCCTTATTTTTTCTCCCTCAAAATACTTCAACGCAGACTGGGGTACAAAATTAAATCGGGAGTTGCCCCCTTTTTCCGCACAGTATTCCCTCAGAATCTCTATTGCCTTTTCGGTGGGCAGGCTGCCGAAGGGCACGGCATAATCGCATATATCCTCCTCCGAGCGTCCTTTCAGGAAGAACGTATCCTCGTACACGCAATACTCATAATTATAGTGATCCGCCCACAGAAAAATGCCGAAAATTGTGAAGTCGCATGTTCTAAAGGGCTGTTTCTTTAAGTGTTTTTTTATTGCTTCAAGGTCTTTCTCCTCGATTTTTTTAAATGTAAGCATAATAATCCTTTTGGGTTCTCTGTTTTATATAAATATAACAAAATATACCGCGCAAGTCAAATGCTTATGAGCCGGTGGACTTGTAATGCCTTATACCTACCCTCCAGAAAGCAAGGCAGGGAACTATGAACAGGCACCCAGCAGGAGGCAGAAGCATCAGCAGCATATTTTCACTTTTTCCGGTCAGATACAGAAGCGGATAATACTGAAAAAGCGCAAGCGGTATTATATAGGTAAAAAATCGTAAAACGCCTTTGCCGTATACGACAAAGGGATAACGCCCGAACTCCCGTCCTCCGTCCGTGAAAATATTCATGAACTCCAATCCCTGGGTTGTGAAGAAGCAGATCGCAGCATAAATAATAAAAAGCCCCGAAAAAATCACCGCTCCCGAAGCTATCATAAGCACAAGCAGCAAAATCTTATCCGCACTCCAGACTACGCCGGAAGCCGGAATTGCATATGCAAGAATTACTATTGCCTGAATTAACCTACCGATACGGGTAAGCTCCATTCTTGAAGCAAGAACCAAGAATATCTCATTGCGCGGTCTGGTCATCGCCCGGTCAAACTCACCGTTTCCGATAACGGTGGCAAAGGTATCGAACCCCCTTGCAAAGCACTCCGCAAACGAAAACGCAATTAAAACAACCGCAAAGCAGAGCAGCACCTCGGAGAACTCAAAGCCCTCCACGCTGCCAAACCGCTCGAACATAAAATAAACGCCTAAAAATGCGGAAAAGGAGAGTAAAAACTGTCCTGCAACGGTCATAAAGAATGAAGCCTTGTACTGCATCTGACTCTTTAGGTGGATAATAAAAAACCTTGTATACAGCTTCATATCAGCCTCCCTGCACCACGGTTTTACGCAATGCCTTATTCATAAGCAGCTTCCCCGTGAATAACAAAAAGCCAAGCCAGAACACCTGTAAAAGCATTCCGTATATAATACCGCTTCCCTCTATATCTCCTCCGTAAATACGGAGCGGCAAATTCTGCATGGAGGCGAACGGCGTAAGCTCGACTGCTTGCCTTATTCCGTCCGGAAAAAAGGGTAAGGGAACCACTCCGCCCGCCAAAAATTCGGTCAAGGAAAGGGCGATTATCCGGATTCCCATTGAGTTTATGGTAAAAAAGGTTGCGATATATATAAGCATGCAAAACGCATTCACGACCATATACGCAAGCACCAGCGACAGCAGGAAGATAAAAAACACTCCCATGCTCTCGGGCGGTGAAATTGAATAGGGAGCGGGTAATAAAACAGCGACAATCAATATGGGAAAGCACCGCAGCACAGTCTTAACCAGCCTGCCCGCTGCATTCTTTATAAACCACATGCTATATAAACCGACGGGGCGGACAAGCTCGTAGGCGACGTTTCCGCTGCGTATCAAATTGAATAACTCGTTATCCATGAACCATATCATAAACAGACCCAAAAAAGCCTGCTGCATCCATATGTAGGAGGACAACGCCTCAAAGCTCATGGGAAAGGCACCTGCATTTGTCTTATAAAACGCTGTGTAAAGCAGCAGGCTCATGCTGCCCCAGGCAAACTGGGTAATTATTCCGCCCAGTGCCGCAGCACGGTATTGCAGCCCACCGGAGAACTGGATTCTGAAGAAGGTAAGGTATTTTTTTGCGCTTAAAACACTTCCTTTTATCATATGCCGAACTCCTTGTAAAGGGACACCACCATTTCCTCTCCGGTAGCACCGGCAACCGAAATATCAAAAACCTCCGCCTGAGCCGTTATGCTTTCAACCGCTTTGGCAACCGATATAAGCGAGCAGTCCAGCAGTATTACGGCATGTCCCTGCTCCGAGCTGACAAGGCTCATTCCCTCCGGTAGGGTCAGCTCCTTCCGTTCATACCTGTATTCGACGATTACGGTCTTGTTCTGGGAGCAGCGTTTTTTCATCTCGGAGAGCGAGCCGTCCAGCAGAATCCGTCCCTTTCCGATTAATATTATACGCTCTGTTAGCGCCTCTATGTCCTGCATATCGTGGGTTGTCAGCAGAATTGTGGTCCCGCTTTCTTTGTTTAGCTCTTTTATAAAATTACGCACCGCAATTTTGGACACTGCGTCCAGCCCTATAGTCGGCTCGTCAAGAAACAGTATGTCCGGATTGTGCAATAACGATGCGGCTATTTCGCAGCGCATTCTCTGCCCAAGACTGAGCTGCCTTGCCGGCGTGCGGATTATATCGCCCAGCTGCAACAGCTCGGTCATTTTGGAGAGGTTACTCTTATATACCCTTGAATCCGTTCTATATATATCCTTGAGCAGCTCAAAGGAATCAATGACCGGAACATCCCACCAGAGCTGGGAGCGCTGTCCGAACACTACGCCGATTCGGGTTACATACTTGACCCTATCCTTCCAGGGTACAAAACCGTTGATAACGCATTCGCCGCTGTCGGGGGTTAGTATTCCGCTCATTATCTTGACTGTACTGCTCTTCCCCGCGCCGTTTGGTCCTATGTAACCGACCATCTCACCGTCTTTTATTGAAAAAGACACGTCCGATAGCGCATTAACCGTTTCGTATTCACGCTTAAAAAGAGCCTTAACCGCTTTGCCGAAGCCGGTATCCCGTCTTGCAACCCTAAAGCTCTTACATATTCCCTTAAGCTCAATCATAACCGCCCCTCCTTTTTTTGACAAGGTTATCATTATATCATATTTGTTTTTATTGTCAATACTTTTTGTAATGATTTTGTAAATATGCCGCCGCAAAATGACGCAAAACAAAGTTATCATTGACATTACTCCCAAATTCTTTTACTATAAAGATAATATACAATTCGTTAAAAGGAGAAAAGCTATGAAAACTATTATGTTCCTTCTGGTTCTAGTGATGCTTTTTTCGCTTGCGGTGTCCTTATTGGGAATAGCCTCCCTTGCCGAAAGCGAATATACGCTGGGTGATATTAATGGAGACGGAAAAATCAATGCCTCCGATTATCTGTTTGTAAAGCGTATATTTTTAGGCACCTATAGCGCAACCGAGACGCAGCTACTCGCTGCTGACGTCAATATGGACGGAAAAATATCGGCTGCCGACTATCTGCTGATAAAGCGGCATTTTCTCGGAACCTATACCATTGAGAATCCGGATACAGGGTTCAAAAAGACCAACTACCACGGGCATACATACCGCTGCAACCATGCGGGTACGGCAACAGACGAGGAATATGTTCAGGCAGCCATTGCAAACGGATATGACCTGATGGGCTTCACCGACCATGTAATGCTGCCCTGGATTGAATACTATCACAGCGTTAGGGGCAAATACAGCCAATCCCATGAATATCTCGAGTCAATCAGGGCGTTACAGGAGCAATATGCCGACGAAATATATATTTTGTTAGGATATGAATGCGAATGGAACGAAATATTCGAGGGTTATTACAGGCATCTTATTGATAACAACTTAGTTGATTACCTCATAATGGGCAATCACTATTTAGAGTTCGACACCACCACTAACAGGTTTGATTATTTTAACGGAAGCATGGAGAGCATTGAATTTGTGCAGGCATATACGGAGAGCTCCATTCAGGGACTGGAGAGCGGACTGTTCTCGATTTTCGCACATCCGGACTATGTTCTTTACTACGCAAAAATGTGGAATTCCCAAGTAGAGGATTATATGAGGCAGATGTGCGTCAAGGCTAAGGAGCTGGGCGTAGCGCTTGAGTACAATCACGGCTATGTACAATATCCTCAGTTCTGGGATGTGGTTAAAGAGGTGGGCAACACCGTTGTCATCGGGCTGGACGCTCACGACCCGAGCGTTTACAGCTCCTCAAAGAGAAGCCAGTCCATTTCCTTCCTTAACTCCAAGGGTATTGCGTTCGTTGAGGATTTGGGGATTACACAAAAGCAGCCGATGCAGGTTACCCAAACACACGAGGTTACCGTTACGGGCGGTACCGGCTCCGGAACCTATGACATATTCGACAGCGTGGAGATAACGGCACAGGTTGGAGAAGGACAAATATTTGATTATTGGCTGATTAACGGCGAAGAATCGAACAAGCCGGCTACCTTTACCCTTGTGGTTGAAGAGGATACAACCGTTGTTGCCGCTTATGAAGAGGATACGGAAATCGGATATTCGTACGAGTTTGATTACAGCGCACAGAAGGGTGATAATGTATACGGAAGTCTTACCTGGAACGCCTCAATGGCATCCTACGGTATGGAAACGGGCAGCTCCAATTCAAGGGGAATGGCGTTCCGCATTGCGGAGGAAGCCTCGCAAACCCTTGTTATGAAGACCACCGTTACACGTTATGAAATCAGCCAAATAACCGTTGAGGCAGCTATGGGCTCCGGCAACGATACCACCATGTCAATTTCCGTCGGGGGTACCGAAATAGTCAGCGATTTAGCCGTAACCAACCATATCACGCCATATACATATGATGTGGGCGACTTAAACGGGGAAATAATTATAACCCTAAAAGCAACCGAAACCGGTAAAGCGTCATACATCAAATCGGTTACCTTAGTTCCGGTAGAATAAGCGTGCTTAACAGGCTCCGCTGGTTAGCGGAGCCTGTTATTTAATCTCTTTATTTTAAATCGAAAATAACAAAATCTCGGAGGCTTTCATGGCAAGAAGAATATTTGCCCTGCTGCTCGCTGCCGTTCTAATCGCAGCGTTTACGAGCTGCTCGCTGTTTAATCCCACAATTATCGCAGAGCCTAATGAAACCGAGCGTATTTCGGTTACTCAAAGGTCCTTCTACTGTGACAGTAACGATTTATACTATTCTCTGTCCTCTCTTAGGCACGGCTTGAACGAAAATATGTTCTGCGAGGAGGAGCTACTCCTTTATACCGAAACGCTCTTGCGGGACATGGAAGGCTTAGGAGATTATTATACCTTTCATGACAGAACAAGCTATAAAAAAGGTGGGAATACCTACGGAGCCGAGCAGGACACAAATCCAATTGGCGGCGGAGAAGGCTATTCCGATATTTATACTACGGGAGATTACATAGTAACCGACGACGATGAATTTATGGATGCGACCAAAAATGCCGTAAGCGGCGAAGTAATTTTTATACCGTCGGATGCCGTGATAGATCTCTCGGATTTGCGTATTACAGAAAACTTTGCCGCCAATCTTAACCGGGGGGTCATAATAGCCTCTGACAGAGGGCATAACGGCTCAAAGGGAGGAACCCTTTATTTTTCCGCTGATCACTCCGCACTGTTAAGATGCTTCGGCAATAACAGAATAACCGGTCTTTGCTTGCAGAGCGCAGTCAGCACGATGGCAAACGGACAGCCAACAAAAGAGCTGGCGATAGGCATTTTGGCAACCGGAAAAAGCATAGAGATTGACAACTGCGAAATATCCGGCTTTACAAACACCGCAATCAGTGCCAACTCCCAGATAAATATACATCATAACTACATTCATAACAACAGTATAATAAACGGATACGGCATAAGCATTACGGGGGGAAGCGCCGTTATCGAATCCAATTTGTTCTCGAACAACACGGTTAATATATATGCCAGAAATTTCGAGGAGCTACTAATCCATAATAACATAGATGCCGGTACGGTCAGGGAAGCCTCCGTAAAAATCGAAGGTAAGCAAGATTCGAGGGTAACAATTACGAACAACAGCTTTTTGGGAAGCGCAGCAGCATATGTATATGAGGGAATCGAAGAAAAGGATATAACAATCCAGCAGAATGCCTTTGATTTTACCAGCGGGGAAACGCAAGCATTGCTCGGAATAAAGGGTTTCGGCGAAGCAAAGCAACCCAAAACGATTACGGCTGTCCCGGACATTACAACAAGAGTGTTTGCGGGAGATAAAAATCTGGTGTTTGAATACATCCTTAGGGTTAAGGAAAACAGCGATAACACCGACCTTGCTCTGGAATATGCCACTCGGGCGCTCAGTGAGCTGTGCGGTTTTTCTAATTATTACGAGTATCTTGACAATATCTCCATAGAAAAGGACGGAGTTGTTTACGGAGCATATACGGAGGAGGGCGGTTCTCCGATAGGCGGCGGAGTCGGGATGACAAGCATATATACAACCGGAGATTATGTAGTGAACAGTCTTGACTCCTTGATTTCTGCTCTTGACAGGGCAAAAAGCGGAGAGGTTGTTTTCATTGAGGGCAGTGCCGTAATAGATACCACGTCTCGTTCGGAAAAGGAAGAAGCGTTTGTGCTTAAGGAAGGCGTAACCCTTGCAAGCGACAGAGGGAGGGTTCTTGACGACGGAACCGTTTCTGCCGGAGCAAGGATTTGCTCAACAAAAAACGCTCCGGTTATGATAAGAGCATATGCCGACTCAAGGATTGAGGGATTAATCCTTGCCGGCGCTGATACCCAAAAGCACATGAACCACCATAAACGAGGTGTCTCGGAAGGAAGGTTTGACGGGTATTATTATCTTCTGCCGCTCAGCGTGGGGGTCAGTGTTCACGGTGACAATTTTCAAATGGTAAACTGCGAGGTCGCCGGTTTCGGTAACTCCGGTGTTTTGCTTGCGGAGGCGGAAAACACTCACATCCGTAACAGCTATTTCCATCATAACCAGCGCATGGGACTGGGATACGGTGTATGCCTCGGCAGTAAAGCAACATCCGTTATTGAATACAATCTGTTTAATTTTGACCGGCATTCTATAGCCGCCAACGGCAGCCCGGGAACCGGCTATATCGCAAGATATAATATTCAGATGGGGGATGCGATATATCATGTTTTTGATGCGCACGGGGGAAATGACCGGGGAGACGGAACCAATATCGCCTGCGAATATGTGGATATGTACAACAATACAATACTGTGCGATGCGCTCCCGTATAAAAAACGGGGCGTACCCGAGCAGTTCTCAAAGTTTTATCGTAATGTGGTAATTAATCCTTTCGAGTATTACAGCACCCGTTATATGGAAGGCGTTAATATGACCTTTTTCGATAATATATTCGGTATCAGGGATATAGAAGCTCCGGAATATAATTATGAGGGTGGTAAGCAATGGAGCCTGAGCGTCAGCAACTTTAACAAGGCCGTCAGGTCAAACGGTATTTCGAGTTCTGTTTTTTACATGTCCGAAGAAGGCTATATAACATCAGCAGGCGCAGGCCTGAGATGGGCATATATAATTGCATTTTCCCCCGACGGAGACGGAACTTATCGTATAACCGAGTACGGAAACAATCTCGACGACGGCTCGATTATGGACTATGACGAGAAGGTGTATATTCCGGAGGACGGATTTGTACTTGTATTTACAGGCGATAATCCGGATATGAAGGCGCTGTACGACTATATCTCCGAAGAGTATTCAGTGCTCTATAATACAACGGCTGTGGTTCGGGGTGGATATATTGCAGATGTGGAGGGAACTCTTGGTGAGAGTATAACCATTAGAGTAACCGCTGCTAAAAAAGCAGGCTGAGTACAAAAAGACCGCTTGTTCACGAGCAGTTTTCATAATATTTATCAATAAAACCCGACATCCAAGCGATGACGGGCTTTTTATATCCTCTTATACTAATATGCTTATTTAGCAGCTCTCTGGAGCGCCTCATATTCCCTTTCAAACGCTGCGCCGTCAAAACCCTCATCCGTCTCGTTCAAATCGGAAATGAGTTCCTCCGTTCCACCGTTAGTCTTGCTTTTTTTACCGGCAAGCAGTATCTTTATGCTGTCGCACATCTCTGCAGCGGTTGCAAGCAGGTTTTCCTTACCTTCAAGATATGCGCATACTTGACCGAGCATTGCCTCATAGACCTTTGAGGTGTCAATCTTATAAGCATAACTGGTCTTTGTGGTCATTACAAGCGCCGTGCTGGGCTGCCAGCCCTTAAGGCAGATGTGATAACAAGCGGAGGCTCCGCTCTCAAACAATACATAATAGCTGTCGCAGGGTGTTTCCCCCACCCTGCTTGTTCCGATGAACCGCACCGACTTGGGCGTAATACCCCGCATAAATCCCATTATGCTTTCGATGGAATGTATCGCATAATCAAAATCGTTTACTCCCACCGTGGTTGTGATATGCAGAACCTCACCCCTGTCGGCTTCGGGAACGGCAAAAAAGCTGTCATGCTCATAGGTATAGCGCAGAGCGCTTGTTCCGAGAATGACCGCACCTTCCTTTTCCAAGCGCAGAATTTTATTTATATCCTTCATATTACCGACGAACGGCTTGTCGATAAACACCGGAACACCCGTATTTATAAACGGCAGGGCACATTCTATATGCCTGTCCCAGTTGCAGCCCTGAATAAATGCTATGTCGATGTTCTTCGCCATTTCGTCAAGCGAATAATAACGCTTCTCAAGCCCGAAACGCTTAATAAAAGCGTCCACCTCGTCGTCCGTTCTGAAGCCGTCGTTGTAAACGGCAGTATAGCGTGCCGTGTTTCCCTTAAGCAGTATTTCCGCAAACGAGGGTGCGTGCGAGGTGTCGATATTAACAGTGCCGATTCTGTGCATTCTTTATGTCTCCCTTGTCATATTATTCGCTGCCATATTAGCACCTTTAATACCGATTGTCAATATAAAAATGGCTATATTACTCTTTTGTGCTTAATAAAATCTTATAGCGCATACCGACATATCATCGGCGCATTCCGCCTTGTTTTTCGCTTCCTCTAATATACGGGACGCCAAGCTGTGCGCATTTCTGCAGCCTCCGTTTTTTGTCAATAGGGAAAAATCAAGGGAGCTCTCCTCCGTTTGAACCACACCGTCCGAAACCATCACAATGTAATCTCCTCTGCGCAGCGTAACGCACACCCTCTCGGCGATAACCTCCCGCATTATGCCGGCAGGAGGTGTTTTTGCCTCGATTCTGTGGCACTCGGTGTCTCTGATTAAGAATGTCGGAGCTGCACCTACCTTCATCAGGGTTGCCTGGGAGGTTATCCTGTCCACCTCCAGCAAATCAATCGTGGCAAACACCTCCTCCATCTTCCTTGTGAGCATTTTGTTTACCATTTGCAGAGCATCCCCTTTATCTGCTCCTATGGTAAGCAGCTTCTCCAGCATTATGGCGGAGAGCCTTGAGGTAAGGGCTGCGTCCCTGCCGCTTCCCATTCCGTCCGATAAAAGACAGTAGAAATAAAAGTCCTCGCTCTCAAAAAAGCTGACCGTGTCACCGCAGACCTGCTCACCGTTTTTTGCGAGCGTAGTTTTTGTGTACTCCACCCGAAGCTTCGGAAGAGTGGTCATCCTCATAATAACATAATCCTCATTGATAATAAACTCGGGCATGGAGAGCTTCACCCTTGCCGCCTCGGACATTACCGCCGAGAGGCGATTTGAGGAAATACTCATTTTATCCGGTTTAACACCAAAGACCTCTATGGTTTTCTGCCGTCTGCCTATAACCCGCACCCTGTCGCAGACAACCTTATTCTCCAACAGCACCCGCTTCAGCTCTCTTGCGAGCTGCTTATCGTCATATCCGGTTTCCTCCTGCTTTTTCGCCGCATTGTTAAGCAGAGCGGAAAAGGAATTGTATTCCTCCGCCAAGGATTTCAGACCCTTTTCGCATTCCTCCTCCTTTAGAGCAACCAGTCTGTTTACCGAGCCGACTATTTGCTCGGAATGACGACACTGCTGCTTTATTTGAAGAGGAAGGCTCTTTATATCCGCAGCTCCGTTGAAGCGAAGCTCGGTAGTGAGGTGATTACATAAATCGTTTCTGTCTAGGGAGCAGCCGTTACAGCCGCTGCAATAGGAGCTTACCGTATTTTTAATCTTTTCCCCTGTTGCTGTAATGCTCTCCGCCACAGCGTTGTCGCTTACGGTGTAAAACACTCCCGAAAGAGAGGAAAAGGCTGCGGCGAATTTCTTCATCTTAATATCCCTCCCTCCGGATAAGAGAGCGGAGCCGGATACCGCCTCGGTACGGGGAAGGTGCTTTGTCAGCGGGACAAAAATTATAATCGCCACCAGCAGCATTACTCCGGCAGGAAGAATATGCATAAATTCGGACAGATAGGCATAGCCGGACAGCGCCAGCATATAGGACAGAACGGAGGCAAGCGCAAGGCTCTGTGATTCTAATAGCCCGAAGCAAATTCCGAGTATACCGAGCGCGGCCATTGCGGGAACATTGCAAGCAACCCCGCATATAAAGCCGCAGAAGCCGCCGAACAAAACCCCTTTTGTCTTTGCAGCCGCAAGGGTAAATACAGCGCCCGCCATGAAAGATAACGGAATGCCGGATATCTCTGCGAGACCGAAGAATTTTGTTCCCGCAAACGCAAACGCCGCCAGCGAGCAGTCCTTTAGCGCTTTGGAATAAATGCCGGTTCTGTTATCTGTATATATTGAAAACAGGAAGGTGAAAAACGGTATGGAGATAGCGGTTACCACCAGCATCACCCCATCCGAGAACAGACTAATACCCGCAGCTGCTATTCTTGCACATAAAAGAACGGAGCCGGAAACTGCAAAAATCAGCTTTAGATAAAGAGGGCAGGGCTTGTCCCTTTCGAAAGCACGGATGGAAAAGAACAAAAAAAACAAAAGGAGGACGGGGAGGAAAAATCCTCCCCTTGCAAAAAAGGTCGCCGTCAAGCAGCCAAGCAATATGTATGCTCTGTGCTTGGCGGAGGCTATCAGTAAAGAAATTCCGAACGGATAAACGCCTGCCGTGAGCGGGCTGACACCTAATACAAACGCTGTTATAAACGCAAACAACGCTTTTTTGTTGATTTTTACTTTCTTAAGCTTTTTCTTGGTAATGGCGGTATCCATGCTTTTACTTCCTTTCGGGTCTTGTACTTGTTCTTTTGGGAGTTCATTATAATACCCGCCGAGGGG
>CAZGJQ010000030.1:0-20063 GCA_964525815.1 uncultured Oscillospiraceae bacterium | reverse complement strand
CCTTGTTCGGACCGAAGCAGGGTATTCCGATCGCTTCCAGCTCATCCACCGCACCGAGTACAAGAGGATCGTCCGGAGCAACAACCGTATAGTCTATATTGTTCCCGACGGCAAAAGCCGTAATCGCTTCGATATCCGTAGCACCTATATCAACGCATTCAGCATCAAAGGAAATGCCTCCGTTACCCGGAAGACAATATATTTTGCCGCACAGCGGGCTTTTTTTAATGCTTTTGATTATTGCGTGTTCGCGGCCTCCGCCGCCGACAATGAGGATATTCATAACCTATTCTCCCTTTATATCTCATTTTCAACAATCTGTTCCACAGTCTGCTTTTTTCTGATTAACTTCAATTCTTTATTTTTTGTATAAAGAACTTCGGGTGTTTGTACATGTGAATTATAATTAAATGGTGTCATTGACGAGCAGTAAGCTCCGACACCTCCTATTACCAAAATATCACCTATTTTCGGCTCTGACATTTGTCGAAGTATGTTATTACCCTGAATGTCAAGGCATTGAGAATCTCCGCTCTCACAGCACCTTCCGACAACAACCGCACTATAATTATTATCTCTTACAGAATTATTGTCAAAATCAGAATATAATAATTGTCCTTCGTCCGATACAATATAAAACGGATGCTGCGAGCCGTACATTAACGGACGCGCATTAACCTCGATTCCTCCGTTTGTTACAATAAAACTCATGCCATTAGGACCAGTACGCTTCTTATCAATTACTTTTGTTATTGCGTAACCGGAATTTGCAACAATAAATGTGCCCGGCTCAATTTCCATATGTAATTTTCTGTTTGTTCTTTTACATAATTCCTCAATTTGCATCTTAGCATAATTTCCAAGTTCTTTTAAATCAGCGGAGCTCTCGGACGGCATACGTGCTTCCTTCAAGCCACCGCCAAAACTAACTGTTTTTGCATCATGGAAGTATGATTCTATTATATCGAGTTCCAAATCTATATTTTTTCTCCATATTTTCGGGTCTCCTCCCGAACCTATATGAACATGAACTATATCAAATTTTATGCTTTTCTCTTTGGCAAATTCAATTGCTTGCTCAACATCTGATAAATGAACTCCAAAACAAGAATAATTATCTCCTGTATTCCGGCTTGCCGATTCGCCCGAACCAACTCCCGGATGAACTCTGATTGATAAACTAAGCTTATGCGAATAGGCAAAATCACCAATTAAATATAACTGCCGTAAAGAACATACATTATATTTCAAGCCGTTTAACATCATATGTTCCAGTTCGATACGATCCTCCTTTTCCGGGACTTCCTGAGTAGTTAAAATAATTTTATTATAAGCAATTCCGGCTAAAACAGCTCTTCTCACTTCATTCAATGAACTGGCATCAATTAAGAGTCCGTTTTTATTTATAAGCTGTAAAAGAGTCTTATTTGAATTCGCTTTCATTGCATATCGTACTGTAATGCCAAATGCATTCGGCATTGATAAAGCTTCTTTACATCTTTCGTTTATTATATTCTCATCATATAAATAAACCGGTGTTCCGTAAACATCCTTTGTTTTGAGTATTACATTTGTATTTATGCCGCTGAAGTTGTTGATTGGATACATTTTTCAATTCCCTCTCATATTATAATGAGCAACAGATACTAATGATGAAAAAGCCTTGCTCCAGTAAATGCCATAACGATGCCGAACCTGTTGCAGGATTCTATTACAGAATCGTCCCTTATTGAGCCGCCCGGCTGTGCTATAAAGCTTACTCCGCTCTTCGCAGCTCTTTCGATATTGTCCGAGAACGGGAAGAATGCGTCGCTTCCCAGCGAAACCCCGCTGATTTTTGAAAGGAACGCTTTCTTCTCTTCCTCCGTAAGCGGCTCGGGCTGTTCTTTAAAATTGTTTTTCCATACATCGTTACCGATAACATCCTCATAATCGGCGGAAATATATACATCGACCGCATTATCCCTGTTCGGGCGGGCAATGTCGCCGTTGAAGGGCAGCGACAATACCTTCGGATGCTGCCTGAGAAAGAAGTTGTCCGCTTTGCTTCCCGCCAGACGGGTACAGTGTATTCGGGACTGCTGTCCGGCTCCAATGCCGATAGCCTGTCCATTATATGCATAGCACACCGAATTGGATTGCGTGTATTTCAGGGTAATAAGTGAGATTATAAGATCTCTTGCAGCGGCTTCGGTAAGCTCCTTTTTATCCGTAACTATATTCTCAAGCATTTGCCTGTTAATCTTTATATCATTTCGTCCCTGTTCGAAATAAATGCCGAAAACCTGCTTTATTTCAACAGGCTCGGGTATATAATCCCCGTCAATGCGGACTATATTATAACCGCCCTTGCGCTTTGACCTCAATACCTCAAGTGCATCGTCATCATAACCGGGAGCTATGATACCGTCCGACACTTCCTTTGCTATAAGCCTTGCGGTAGCCAAATCGCACCTGTCACTCAAGGAAATCCAGTCGCCGAAGGAGCTCATCCTGTCCGCACCCCTCGCTCTCGCGTAAGCACAGGCAAGCGGGGTCAGTTCCTCCTGCTCAACGAAAAAAATCTGCCTGAGCACATCGTCAAGCACTTCTCCGACTGCCGCTCCCGCAGGACTGACATGCTTGAAGGAGGCTGCCGAGGGCATTCCCGTCGCTTCCTTCAGCTCCCTTACAAGCTGCCATCCGTTTAGAGCGTCAAGGAAGTTTATATACCCGGGTCTTCCGTTAAGAACCTCTATGGGCAGACTGCCTTTGTTGACATATATCCTCGAGGGCTTTTGGTTAGGGTTACAGCCGTATTTCAGTTCAAGCTCGGTTGACATAACGCATTTCCTTTCTTTTTATCGTTTAATGACCTTAGCTTATTCGTGCTTATTGTATATTTTAGTTTTTGTCCGTCCGTTTTCTAACGAGATGCTGCGGACATACAGCGAAACCTTATTCGAATCATTCAGAGCGTTCCAGATGTCGTCCGCAAAATCATCAAAATCCTTATTTATTCCGAAGGTAACCGGCTCACCCTTAAAAGACGGTATGGGGTTCCCGTCCGATTTGTAGGTATGAATTATATGACCCGCACCGGCGGCTGTATTTTCATATTCATAAAAGAAACGCTCACAGCCGTCCGAATCCTCTGCCTTTTTAAGTATTGACAGCTTATAAAAAAGACTTCCGTTTGAAAACGTAGCAACTCCGCTTATACGAGGTGTAAAGTTGGGCTGGTCAGGCTCATAACAGCGTGTTCTGAGAGCATCCTCAAAGCTCTTACCGCTTGAAAGCGCATTGAAAACGGTGCCTGTCTGGTCGCCGTTAGTAACTATGATATTATTCCTGTATGCCCGAACAGGGGTATAAATTATCAATGACGGGTCGGTTACCTTACTCTCGTCGTATGCTTTTGTCTTAATCCCGTCCTCGGTCTCGACAAAAATGCGGTTTCGGCTGTTATCGCTCCTGCCCATAATAAAATAGACAAGAACGGCGTTTTTACCGTCCGCGCTTTTCCCGATCGCAACTCCCCTGCCCGGATAGCTGTTTGAGGCTAAGTATTTACACAAGTCAGTCATTTCTTCTCTCCTGTTATCCTTTTGCATACCATTTCGCATGCCTTTGGAAGTATAACCCACTCCGCCTGCTCCATTATGCGCTTTTGTAAGGTCTCGGGAGTGTCCCCTTCCATTACATCGACTGCTTTTTGAAGGATAATACTTCCGCCGTCCGTTATTTCGTTTACATAATGTACTGTTGCACCGCTTACCTTCACACCGTAATCCAGCGCCGCCTTATGCACTCGCAATCCGTAGAAGCCGTTTCCGCAAAAAGCGGGAATAAGCGACGGATGCACATTAATAATCCTGTCAGGGTATTTATTTACAAAGGATTCGCTCAGCACCTGCATAAAGCCGGCAAGCACTATAACATCAATTGCTTCTTTCCTTAGTATATCAAGTATTTTTCCTTCGAACTCCTCCTGCGAGGAGCACTCTTTTTTAGGTACACAAAAAGCGCTTATGCCCGCTTTCTTGGCTCTTTGGAGAGCAAAAGCATCCCTTTTGCTCGAAACAACCGTTTTTATTACTCCGTTTTTTATAATACCCTCATTACAGGCGTCAATCAAGGCCTGAAGATTTGTCCCTGAGCCGCTTACCAGCACGGCAATGCTTGCCCTCAGCACAGCTCAACACCGCCTTCGCCTTTAATAATTTCTCCTAAGATATAAGCGTTCTCTCCGTTATCCCTTAAGATCCTTATCGCTTCGTCTGCAGATTCGCCGCCGACAACAACGCACATGCCTACTCCCATATTAAAGGTGTTATACATATCGTGCTCGTCTATATTGCCAGTTTTTTGTATAAGCTCGAATATGGGGGGCTTTTTAATCGCATCCTTTCTGATTTTAGCGATAAATCCCTCCGGTATTGCTCTCGGAATGTTCTCATAGAAGCCGCCGCCCGTAATATGCGATACCGCCTTAACCTGCACGCTGTTCATCAATTCCAGCAAGGGCTTAACATATATCCTTGTCGGGGTAAGCAGCGTTTCTCCGATTGTTAAGCCAAGCTCGTCATAATAGGTGCTTGCGCCTTTGTTCTCAATATCAAAAACCTTCCTTAACAATGAGAAACCGTTGGAATGCACCCCCGAAGACGGTAAGGCTATAACAGCATCTCCGCTGCTTATCTTGTTATTATCAATTATCCTATGCTTATCGACCACGCCCACCGAAAAACCAGCAAGGTCATATTCGTCCTCCGGATAAAAGCCGGGCATCTCCGCTGTCTCACCGCCCACAAGCGCACAGCCTGCCTGTACGCAGCCCTCCGCAATACCGCTTACAATGGAAGCCACTTTTTCGGGAATGTTCTTGCCTAATGCAATATAGTCGAGAAAAATAAGCGGCTTTGCTCCGCTGCAAACAATATCGTTTACACACATTGCAACGCAGTCGATTCCGACTGTGTCATGCTTGTCCATATGAAAGGCTATTTTCAGCTTGGTTCCCACTCCGTCCGTGCCGCTGACCAGCACAGGCTTTTTAATGCCCTCAAGGTCAAGCTCAAACATACCTCCGAACCCTCCGATTCCGCCTAATGCTCCGGGAATCAGGGTGCGTTGAATATGCCGCTTCATCAGCTCCACCGATTTATATCCTGCGGTAATATCCACGCCCGCCGATTTATAGCTCTCGCTGAAACTCTTCACTGGCAACACTCCCTTCCTTCTCTAATCACACTCATTTTCATACTTCTCGCTCAATCCACGCTCATAAATGCTTTTTCGGTTAGTCATGCTTACCTGCATGGGATACTCGCCCGAGAAGCAGCCTATGCAAAAACCGTTGTCCCCGTTTTCCGCAAGCTTTTTTACGCTCTCTATGCTTAAATACCCGAGCGAATCCACCGCAATTATTTCTCTAATCCTGTCGATTGAATGATTTGAGGCTATTAAATGCTCCTGCGAATCAATATCCGTGCCGAAATAGCAGGGGTAGCGGAAGGGAGGCGCCGAAATACGCATATGCACTTCCTTTGCTCCCGCATCCCGCAGCAGCTCCACCAGCCTTGCGCTGGTAGTTCCTCTGACAATCGAATCGTCAATTAGAATAACCCTTTTATCCTTTATAACACTTGCTATCGTATTCAGCTTAAGTCTTACACTGTTCTCTCTCTGCGTCTGATCCGGCTGTATAAAGGTTCTGCCTATGTACTTGCTTTTTATCAGTCCTATTCCAAAGGGAATACCCGATTGCCTCGAATAACCGATAGCGGCATCTATTCCGGAATCGGGGACACCGATAACCACATCCGCTTGAACCGGGTGCTCCAATGCGAGGAATGCTCCCGCTCTCTGCCTTGCGGTATGCACGGATGCGCCGTCAATAACCGAGTCGGGACGTGCAAAGTATATATACTCGAATACACACAGGGAGCGCTTTACTTTGTTGCAATGCGTATCAATACTGCGTAAACCGTCCTGATCACAGACCACAACCTCACCCGGCCTGACATCTCTCAAAAAGGCTGCACCTATCGCATCAAAGGCAACGCTCTCCGAAGCGAACACATAGCTCTCTCCGAGCTTTCCGATACAGAGCGGACGAAATCCGTTGGGATCCCTAACCGCAATAAGCTTGGTGGGGGACATAATCAGCATGGAATATGCTCCTTGAATCTTGTCCATAGCACCAACGACCGCCTCCTCAATCGAACCGGTCGTAAGCCTTTCCTTAACTATAACATAGCTGATAACCTCAGAATCACTGGTTGTATGAAAAATTGCTCCCTCCAGCTCCAACTGCTCTCGAAGCTGCGCATCGTTTATCAGATTACCGTTATGAGCAAGTGCCATGCTCCCTTTAATATGATTGACAATCAAGGGCTGCGCATTCAGACGGGGGCGAGTTCCGGTAGTACCGTACCTGACATGACCGAGGGTGATTTTACCGTTGCCCAGAGATTGCATAATCTCCGGCGTAAAGACATCGTTTACCAGTCCCACATTCTTGTGAAGGGTCATTAAACCGTCGTTGTTTACAACGATTCCGCAGCTCTCCTGTCCCCTGTGCTGCAACGCAAAAAGCGCATAATATGCATACGATGCTATCTTGGTGTTTTCCTTGGAAAACATTCCGAAAACACCGCACTCCTCTTTAAGTGTGTCAAACATGTTTTTGTAACCTCTCTAAAAAATAATAACGAGAACAGCTTTTTTATATTCTATTCGCCGAGCAGTCTTGTGAGTATTTCTCTGTATGCGTCCTCAACCTCACCGAGGTCACGGCGGAAGCGGTCCTTGTCCAGCTTCTTGCCTGTTTCGCTGTCCCAGAACCGGCAGGTATCCGGAGAAATCTCGTCCGCAAGCACAATAGTGCCGTCGGCTGTCCTTCCGTACTCAAGCTTAAAGTCAATAAGCTCTATTCCGAGGTCATGCAAGTATTCGCTGAGTATGCTGTTGATTCTGAAGGAATAATCCGCAATCTTTTCCAGCTCATCCGGGGTCGCAAGCTCAAGAGCTGCGATATGATACTCGTTTATCATAGGGTCGCCAAGCTCATCATCCTTATAGCAATATTCCAGAACGGTCTTACCGAGCTTAGTTCCCTCGGGCAATCCCAGCCTTTTAGAAAGAGAGCCTGCCGCAATGTTTCTTACTATAACCTCAATGGGTACAATGGTCACCCTCTTAACGGCTGTTTCGTTATCCGAGAGCTCCTCTATATAATGGGTGGGAATACCCTCCTTCTCCAGGAGCTTCATCATATGGTTGGTTACCCTGTTGTTAATGACACCCTTACCCGCAATAGTGCCCTTTTTTTCTCCGTTAAAGGCAGTTGCGTCATCCTTGTATGAAACGATATATACATTATCGTTTTCCGTAGTAAAAACCTTTTTTGCCTTGCCCTCGTACAGCTGTCCTATTTTTTTCATTGATTACATACCTCCGTTAACCTGTTAATCGATTTTTCCGTTTAAATCCGTATCCTTTTTTATAACCGCTCTTGACATTTCGTTACGCATTTCGTTGAGCTTTATCGCTAACTCCGCATTTCCCACCGAAAGAATCTGTGCCGCCAGAATTGCGGCGTTTGCGGCTCCGTCTATAGCAACCGTCGCAACAGGTATTCCCTGAGGCATTTGAACGGTTGAAAGCAATGCGTCAAGTCCGTCAAGCGTGCTTGATTTAATCGGAACTCCTATTACCGGCAGAGTGGTTTGAGCAGCCACGGCACCCGCTAGGTGCGCAGCCTTTCCCGCACAGGCGATAATAACCCCGAATCCGTTGTTTCTCGCATTGCGGGAAAACTCGGCGGCTTCAAAGGGGGTTCGATGAGCGGAAAGAATATGAGCTTCATACTCTATCCCTAACTTCTCGAGCTGTCTTGCAGCAGCGGACACAACCGGTAAATCACTGTCTGAGCCCATAAGAATCGCTACCTTTTTCATTTTCATAACACCTTTCTATATCTGATTTTTTTAATCCAAAAAAGATAAGACCAAGCGCAAAAAGCTCAGTCTTATTTTATATTTATAATCTATTCCCTAAAAAGGGTGCATAATACCCGTAAAAAACATCAAGTGAGTGCATTTTTGCACAGGGACGCATTATGCCGCAAGAGCACGAACCAACACCGACGGCAATCCGCATCGCACTTCACTCCTTTAACAAATGAATATAGCTTATTTTAACACAACAATGCGGGTCTGACAATACATTTTTTGTATATATTTTTAGGAATAAACTCAAATCAACACAACATATTGCATAAAAAGCTATTTTTTATTTCTTTTCTGAACCGTAGCGCTCACCTTAAGTGGTAAACCGAACAGATTGATGAAGCCCTCCGAATCGTTCTGGTTATATACCTCATCTTGGTTAAATGTCGCAATTTCCTCGCTGTAAAGGGAATAGGGTGAGTTTACTCCCGCATTGATTATATTACCCTTGTAGAGCTTAAGGCATACCTCTCCGGTCACAAACTCCTGCGTTTTGTCCGCAAATGCGGAAAGTGCCTCCCTGAGAGGGGTAAACCATTGTCCGTTATATACAAGCTCTGCAAACCTGCATGCGACAAGCTCCTTGTAGTGCTGAGTATCCCTGTCAAGGGTTATGGTCTCAAGAACCTTGTGAGCACGGTACAGAATAGCTCCGCCCGGAGTCTCATATACACCTCTTGACTTCATCCCAACCAGACGGTTCTCCACTAAATCGGCAAGTCCTATGCCGTTTTCACCGCCTAATTTATTCAGTATTTCTATAATCTCTACAGAACGGCATTTTTTTCCGTTCAACGCAACCGGGGCACCCTTTTCAAAGGATATTTTTACATAGGTGGGCTTATCGGGAGCAGCCTCGGGAGAAACACTCATTTCCAAAAAACCGGGCTTATTATACTTCGGCTCGTTTTCCGGATTCTCCAGATCCAGACCCTCATGCGAGAGATGCCAGAGATTCTTGTCCTTGGAGTAATTTGTCTCCCTGTTAATCTTTAAGGGTACATCGTGAGCCTCAGCATATTCGATTGCCTGCTCTCTTGATTTTATGTCCCATATTCTCCAGGGGGCGATTATCTTCATATCCGGGGCAAACGCCTTTATTGTCAGCTCAAAGCGAACCTGGTCGTTACCCTTTCCGGTACAGCCGTGACATATAGCGTCCGCACCCTCCGCAAGAGCAATTTCCGCTATTCTTTTTGCTATTACCGGTCGGGCAAATGAGGTGCCTAAAAGATAATCGCCTTCGTAAACGGCTCCCGCCTTCAGAGTGGGAAAAATATAATCCTCTACGAATTCCTTCTTTAAATCCTCAATATACAGCTTTGATGCACCCGTCTTGAGCGCCTTTTCTTCAAGTCCGTCAAGCTCGGTCCCCTGCCCTACATCGCCCGAAACAGCGATAACCTCGCAGTTATTATAGTTCTCCTTAAGCCACGGAATTATTATGGATGTGTCCAGCCCGCCCGAATATGCGAGGACAACCTTTTTTATTGTACCGTTTCCCTTATCACAGCTCATATTTATTCCTCCAAATCATATTATCAAGTATATTATACACCATTTATACATTTTGTCAAGGCTATTATGTAATTATATGCACCAAAAAGCATAATTATTCATGGCGTATTTTTATGCAGCCGCTTATACGATGCTTATATCAAAGGTTATTTCAAAGGAACGGTTCCACGGATGACGGTAATTTGAAACGCTGACCGTACCGATGCTCTCTGTTCTGAAATTCTTGATAACGGTTATTATTTCACTGTTATTAATCAGCCCAAGCAGCACAGAATCACTAATATTACCGATTTTATAGCTTATATCCTTAACATACGCAAAGGTCATGCTCCTAAGAAACGCCTCGTTTGATTTATCGGTTACGGTGATGCTGCTCTCAAGGTAAATATATCTTGTCACTCCCGCCGAAACGGCTATCCCTATCGAATTACCGACTGTATTCCAATTACTGTAGCCGAGCAGCACGGAGAGCGGTATCTCCCTGCCGACCATAAGAGCCTGAAGGGTTCCGAGATTGGTGGACGCATCTATCACAACGGTGGGGATATTGTTTTCTATATTCGCCTCAAGCCGATTAAGTAATGAATTGCAGTAATTCTCCAGCGACTGGCTCTTCGGCTTGGTAAGCACGAGTATCTCCAGCGATGCGTTTGCCGGTGTCGTTACAACAGCGTTAAGCGAAACGAGGTGATCCTCAAGGTTGGATTTTAGAGAGGCTATGTCAAAGGAATCGGCAAGAGAGTTCTCGCTTCCTCCGAAATAGGTAACCGCAACCGGTACTTCTTTGTTATACAGCTCGGCTGTAAGCTTTGCCACCCCCATCATTCCAAGCTCGTCGCAGCCCGCAAAAAGAATACCGTTGTCATCGAGCAGGCTCCTAATATATGCGATTTCGTTCGTTTGAATTGTGGTGTTCGGGCTGGAATCGTCCACACCGATATAACAGTAATTCAGGTCATCGCCGCCAACGGTTAAAAGGTAATCTATAAGCTTCAGCTTTCTTGTTCTTGCCGCAAGATATTCGTCTATTTCATTATCGGGTAATGATGTGGGAATTGGATTTCCGCTTGTATCGTATTTATAGCCTGCAGTAATATTATCTATCGTAAGACCTTGTCCGGCAAGAGCGGTTCTTGCTACTCCACCGTAATTACGCAATATTGTGTACTCCTCATAACCGTATCCGTTATAGTTTACCGTAGAGGCAAGACGCATTACCGTATCAAATAAATATACAGTATTGTTTCTGTTTAATTCCAAGAGAAAATCGATTATCTCATACTCATATGATAAATCGGTGTTGTTTTGAACACGGGAGTTGACCAGACCCCCGGAAAGCATCTGATCCAGCGAGATTACAAAGTAATCACATTCGCCGTCAACCTCCTCAAGCCATTTTACAAGCTCCTCCCGGTTTCCGTATTTGCTGCCGTTTGAATTTGTACCGTTACCGTCCAGCTTGGTAGCATAATAATCCTTATTCGGCATCAGGAGCTCATAGCCCGCCGATTCGGCAAGATAAATGACCCTGTCAACATTTACGGGACGGTCGTCAATGGGTATGTACGCTATCTTTGTTCCGTTGTAATCTCTCGTTCCGCCGTTATACATATTAAAGGTTCCGAGAAAGTGTCTCTTAATCATAAGATAATCCTTTGAAGACGGATCGCCGCTTCCTGCGACATTCGCTGCGAGAACAAAACCGCCTTCAAGCGTGTATGTTCCGAGCACCGAGCGTTTTAAGCGTAAATAGTCGGCGGAGCTAATCCTGCCGTCTCCGTTTAAATCCCCTGTTACAACCACGGTTAATTGGTCAAGTATATTGCTTCCTTGATTAAGGGTTATAACGTTACCCGTGCCTACATAATCCTTTTCCTCCGAAATAAAAACACTGTCGCTGTCAAAAAGAGAACGCAGCTCGGATGGTGTGGTTCCTTCATCCACCCCTAAAAGAAACTCACCGCTGACAGAGCAACCGCTGTTTCTTTTGAGCAGCTCGGCAAGGCTTCTTCCCTCACCGAGATCTGCACCGCAGGAAAACACCGGTGCTGTAAAAACAAGAATTAAAAGTACAGTGATAAGAGCCGCAAGCGACCTTTTCATAAAAAACATTCCAATGCCCTCTCTTTTCAACAAAATATGTAACAATACGCTTATATGACTATATTAGCACCCTTATATATTAAAGTCAAACTTATTTTTACAATAGAGGCTTCACTTACACAAAGGAAGCTCGGTCATACGCAGCTTTGTACAGCCGTACGGAATAAGCCGCTTTTTCTCAGGTGCGGACTTCTTTTCGGTTGACATCGGTTTCTCGGCGCATACTCCGTCGGCAAATTCCCAGCCGATTTCGGCAAGCTCTGCTTGAACGGATACGGGTGGGTTCTTTTCCGAAAACGGCACCTCGCTCACCTCAGATTCGACAACCGAAAAAACATCCGAAGCAAAGCAATAATTCCATTTTGATTGTGGGAACAGCTCGTAATCACAATACGGAAAGCTGCGCTTAACGCCCTTATCCTCATACTCCCGCATAACCCATTTTGCCTCCACGGGCAGGGCGTAAAGCAGCGGACCTCTGGCAAGGCAATACATATTCTTAGGACGCTTAATAAGCTCAAAATCAAATTCAAGCGTTATATAAATGTCCTCGCAACCGCTCCATTCTTTTTTGATATTAAAAAACTCACCTGTCTTGACCTCCTTACCGTTTACAGCAGCCTTTTTGGCAAAGGTGGGGATACGCACCGAGAAAGTAAACTCAACCGGCTTATCGGTTGTTATTGTATACCTCACACTACCCTTAAAGGGATAGTCAGTTTTGCATATGCAGTTGACGTTTGCTCCGTTATAGCCGAAAGCAGCCTCGGCAGGAACAAGCACCGTCGCAGCAAGACCGTCCTCACTCCTCATAAATGCGCTTAAGGCAAGCTTGGGCCAGCCCTGCCCGAAGTTTGCGGTGCAGCAGCCGTAATTAGGCTCAAGACCGTACAGGTGTGCCTCTGCGTTGTTGGTTGCAAAAACAACCTTGCCCTCCGGCATAATACTGCACTCGGGTTGATTTGTCATCTGGTCGTATTGATGCGTCCAGGTATCCTCGCTTAACGGTGCGGGAAGAGCGTTAAACGCCAACCGCTCCAAAAGGTCTCCCCATTTCGGATTGCTGGAATTGGCAAGTAAATGCTCGTATGAGTACATAGCTTCCACTACTCCGCAAAGCTCACTTCCCCTTATCGGGCTGTCCCCCGCAAGGCACTCGTCCCCTGTGAAGTGAAACGCCGCCATGCTGTGGTGCTTCATTAATATTCCGAGAGCCTTTTCCGCAAACTCATCAGGGTCGGAATTGTCTATGCGGGAGTACAACGCACCGCCCTTTAAGCACATGGCAAGGTTTACAACATGCGTGTCTAATCGCCATTCGGTTCCCGCCTTTATATCTTTGAAGCTGTCAAAATAAGCATTATGGTCGAAGCTCTGCTCCTTAAGCTGCCGTGCAAACTCCAGGAGCCAATCCTCCTTAGTCCTGTCGTACAACCAGAATACAGGAATAAGACACTCATACCAGCGCATCTGTCCCCAGTTGAACAAGGGGTGTGTAGAAATATGCGTCCTCAGACATGAAAGTCCTTTTTTCAATATCCCTTCTACACGTGGGTCTCCGCTGCAATCCGCATAAACGGTCAACACCTTGCATATCAGCATAAACGCCCAAACATCATAGCCCGCTCGTTCCTCATCGGTGCAGGGACAGAGCCAGCCGTCGGGAGCCTGATTGTCTATAATGGCATCTATGTACCGTTTTGCTCTGTTAATCAAGTCCTCCCGCTCCAAAAGATAGGCCATGGGTATAAAACCGTCCAGCCAATAGGGCACACGCTCCCAGCCGTCCCGACTGCCCCCTATCCATTTACTGTCCGCAACATCCGGCCATACAAGGTCAAGGTTGCCGCACAAGCCCTCCGCCTGAATCTCAAGCTGTCTTTTTATCCAGCCCTGCGGCTTGATCTCTTTTGCGGTAAAAAATGATAATCTGCTATTCATGCCAAACCTCTTTTACTTTAATTTAATATTTATATAAACAACCCATCTATTCAAATACAAAAGCTGTGCTTTTATCATAGGTTTCCCCCGCCTTCAGTATCGCTTCCCCTCTGTTTGGACTGTCGGGAGCATACTGCGTTTCCAGGCACAAAGCGTGATGCTTTTTTTGCTTGACTCCGTCCTTGAACGGGTCGCCGCCGTCCAAAAAATTACCTGTATAAAGCTGAATGCAGGGCATATCCGTATAAACATGCATCCTTCCTTCGCAGCAGGCTAGCTCCACCGCCTCATACAGTGTTTTATCACATATTCTTTTGGCGTTATGTTCGTTTTTCTCAATAAAGAAATTGTGGTCATATCCGCCGCATATTTTAAGCTGCTTATGCGGGAGCCTTATATCTCTTCCAATCTCTTTTTGAATACGGAAATCAAAGGGAGTGCCTGCAACAGGTGCCTTTAAAACCGGAATCAGATTGTCATCCACCTCGAAGTAATGTTCGGCGTTGATTTTCAGTTTATGCGAATAAATATCCCCGCTTCCGTAGCCGCAAATATTAAAATAAGCATGATTGGTCATATTAAGCGGAGTATCACGGTCGCATACCGCATAATAATTTATAAGAAGCATCTTTTCGTAAAGTATATATACAACCGAAACAGAGAGGTTCCCCGGATAGCCCTCCTCTCCATCCGGACTGAGTAGAGACAGCCTTAGCTTTTTGCTTCCGTCCGAGCTTTCTTCGGGAACGGCGTCCCAGAGTCTTTTATCAAAGCCAAACTTACCGCCGTGAAGGTGGTTGACTCCCCCTTCGTTTTTATCCAGAGCATATCTGACGCCGTTCAGGGTAAAAACGCCTGCAGATATTCTGTTCGCATACCTTCCGATTACAGCGCCCTGATAGGAGGTGTCACTAAGATAGCTCTCGATGTCATCAAAACCACACACAACATCCACACCGCCTACCGTCAGGCTGCGGATAATACCTCCGTAGTTTAATATTTCCGCTTTGACATAGCTGTTCTCGAGAGTGTATTGTTTTACGACCTTATTACCTATTTTTCCGAATGTGTTTACCATATATACCTCGCCTGTATAAGCTTTTTCATGGGAAGACTAACATATATACAAACCAAAGTCAATTAATTTGTAAAAAAAACTGATTTTTCTATTGACAATAAACATTTGTTCTGATATACTGGCGATACCTTGAGGAACATTTGTTTGGAGATGAGCACCTATGCAAGCCCCCTCTTATTCATATAATACAGAAAAAGAAAAAATTGTACTCCACTGCGATATGAACAATTATTTCGCCTCGGTGGAGAGCGTATATAATCCCGAGCTGAAAAAGGTTCCTATGGCGGTTTGCGGCGACCCTGTCTCAAGGCACGGCATTGTGCTTGCCAAGAACAATATCGCCAAGCGGTAGGTATAACAACCGGTGAATCCATGTTCACCGCAAAGGCGAAGTGCCCCTCTCTGGTAACTGTAACCGCCGACTACAGCAAATATCTCAAATATGCGAGGTTCGCCCGCAATATTTACCGTAGATACAGCGATATTGTAACCCCATATGGTCTGGACGAGGCATGGATTGAGCTGGAGTCCGCCTCCGACATAAACAACGGCTTAAAAGCAGCTGAGGAGATAAGGAGCTGTATAAAAAAGGAATTAGGCTTGACTGCCTCGGTAGGAGTGAGTTATAATTATATATTCTCAAAATTGGGCTCGGATATAAAAAAGCCGGATGCAGTTACCGTGATTTCAAGGGATAACTACAAGCATATGGTCTGGAACCGCCCGGCATACGAATTATTGTTCGTAGGCTCGGTAACCCGTAAGAAGCTCTTTAAAATGGGGATACTTTCAATAGGAGACATTGCAAACAGCGACCCCCTTTTGTTGTGCCGCAGGCTGGGCAAGCGGGGATACACGCTGTGGGAGTATGCAAATGGGAACGACAGCAATTTTCGCCCGACCATAACCAGCGACGACGAGATAAAGAGCATGGGGAATTCCATCACAACCCCCGAGGACATTAAAACAGACGACGACATTGCCGCTCTTCTTTATATAATCAGTTCGGGCGTTTCCAGGCGGCTGGAAAAGCATGAATTCAAGGCGTACTGCGTCGGAATCAATGTAAAGAACAGCGACTTCGAGTCCTACAGCCGCAGAATAAGCTTTCCCGATCCTGTAAGCACCGCCGATGAGCTTTTTGAAAAGGCTCTCGGTCTTTTCCGCTCAAGCTACGACTGGCAGAAGCCCATACGCAGTATAGGCATTTTCACCGAGAAGCTGTGCGACAATTCCAATGAACAAATGTGCTTGTCCCCGAATGAAACTGTAGTAAACACTGATATTATGCGGCTTGTCCGCTCGCTTCGGGAACGGCTGGGGAGAATAAAGCTGGAGGAGAGCGCCTCCAACGCCGAGAAAATTCCAGACCTAAAAAGCCTGTTTTAAGCGATATAATTAAGAAGGAGAGAAATTATGTGCGGAAGATATACGGCAAACACAGAGGATGAGGTCATAGAGATACGCGGCATTCTTGCGGGTTTGTCCATGCGGCTGTCAAATCACGGAATCCGCAGGGAGTCCGATTTGGCGGCGGAGCACGACAGAATCTTCACCGATATTTACGGCAAAGAGATTTTTCCGTCGGGCACTGCTCCGGTAATAACAAACAGCGGTGATATTATTCTGTCAAAATGGGGCTTTGATAAGTGGGACGGAAAAGGACTGGTTATCAACGCACGGAGCGAAACCGCGGGCAGCAGCCGTTTCTTCTCCCCATATGCACAGAAGAGCAGGTGCATAATCCCCGCAAGCCATTATTTTGAGTGGAAAAAGGAGCCAAAGCAGTCTGCCGTTAAATACAGATTGGGAGTTAAATGCAGCAGCGGCATATATATGGCAGGGCTGTTAAACAAAGAGAAAAACAATTATGTTATAATGACAAAACAAGCAGCGGAGAGTATTGGCTTCATTCACGACAGGATGCCGGTTCTGCTGCTCTCTTCTCAGGTTGTGTCCTGGCTTAACGGCACGCTTGACCTTTCCGCTCTGCTTACCCTGATGCCGGATGATATTTATTACGAGACAGCTTAACCTTCCCGCTCTGCTTGGTGTGGATATTTTCCGAGTTAACCCGCTTTTTGTTATTTTTATACATATATTTTTTCGTTTACTTATAATGTTTGTTTGTATTAGCCTATTGACAAATTCTTTTATTCGTGTTAAAATCTGAATAAATAAATAAAAGCAATGTTAAAAGCAAAACAGGCGAAAGCCTGTGTCGCAAAACTATAGGGTCTGACTCCCTTACGGGATATGACAGCCAGTTGCCACTGTAATTTGATTACCGTGGCATTTTTTATTTGAATTTTTTAAGAAGGGTGATACTCATGAAAAAAGCAATTTTTTTAGCTTTTTTAGTACTCTCAATAGCATTATCCCTGATTGCCGGCACTCTCGCAATGTATACCACCACCTTAGATGACTTGGCGGACGGAAGTGTGGTTGCCAAGGAATTCATCTTCATGGAGGACGGCACGGACACCTTTGCACATCAGGTCAAAATAGCTCCCACCGAGACCATTGTATGGGAGTTTGCGGTAAGGAATTATGACGGTGCTTTCATCACCGAGACCGATCTTTACTACCATCTGATATTTGATGTTACCGCTTTTCCGGGCAAGCAGGCTATTGACCCGTTGATTGTTACGGTTAAAGACGAAAACGGAGTAGTGCTCGATACCGTAACCGGAACGGGAACCATTAATATATATGATGCGTTTATGCTCTCCGAGGTCGGACAAAGAGCGGGCTATTCGGTTGAGTTCTACTGGCCGAGCAACGACGAAATCGACATTAATTATGCCGGAGAGAGCTTCAGCACCGCTATCAATGTTTCCGCAACAGCGTCTCAGCTTCCCTTCGACATGCCGCCGGAGGAGCCCGAAACAGGCGATGCTTCACTGATTTTCCAGACCTCCGACTATTGGACAGAAGGCGCCTACTGGGATCCGGGAGTAGGCGGTATGGTGGGCGGAACCGATAAATATAAGTTCAATATAAAAATAACCAACACCTCGGACACAGAAACCATAGAGAACTGGAATCTCGGTTTTGTATTTGAAGACGAGATTTTGAGCTACTGGAATTGCAGAATGGTTTCTTACAACGCAGAAAACGACAGCTATTTAATAATACATCCCGAGAATTATAACATTAATATCGCACCCGGTCAAACCATTGAATTCGGTGGTATAGCGGTAGGACATGGTGAAACCGAGATTTCCGAAGTCAAGGTTAACGATATGGGTACCGCGGTGGAATATCAATTCGGCGTTATACCTCTTGACTGACAATAAAACATAAATCTGGAGAGTGAGGAGTATGAGAATTAAGTTAATTATAATTCTGTTCCTTCTCCTCGCCATTTTTACGGCAGCAACCGCCGGAACTCTCTCCAACTACACCTTGTCGCTGGAGGGCACAACAGGATTTGTGCCCGATATAGACAAAATAGAATCCATGTACGGCAGCAACCCAAACCCTTCGGACATACTAATCCCCGACTATTCGTCCTTACCTGCCGGGGTCGATATTGTTGGCGGTTTAATAATAAGCAACAGCCGTTACACCTTTTATAACGATTACGGATTCGTAGCCTTCACGGGAGATATAATCAGAACAAAGCCTAACCCGAAGCTTACCATAGGCAAGAACAACGACCAATTTACTACATACTTGGTGTTCTTTGAGCATGGTACAGTCGTTGCGTTTCAGGACAATACTCAGGCTCTGTTCGGTGGTTTTTATTTAGTAACACGAAATACTGATATACTTGACGATGAGCTGTATGAGATAAACGGCAGTGAACGCACATTGAAGGACAACGAGCACTTCAAAATGTGCACCGATGTAGCGCAAGCAGCTTCTGATTACGGAATTCCGCTCACGACCATAGATTAAAGAAATACAACTAAAACAATGAAAAAAGCAAAGCAAGCGAAAGCCTGTGACGCAAAGCTAAAGGGTCTTATTCCCAATTGGGATATGACAGCCAGTTGCCACTGTAATTTGATTACCGTGGCATTTTTTGTTAAATAATATATGTATATTTTGTTGAAGGAGGGTGCTTATTCATGAAAAAGATAATAGTTACGGCGTTTCTTATTCTGTCGGTTGTAGTTTCTTTGATTGCCGGCACTCTCGCAATGTATACCACCACTTTGGATGACTTAGCGGACGGAAGTGTGGTTGCCAAGGAATTCATCTTCATGGAGGACGGCACGGACACCTTTGCACATCAGGTCAAAATAGCTCCCACCGAGACCATTGTATGGGAGTTTGCGGTAAGGAATTATGACGGTGCTTTCATCACCGAGACCGATCTTTACTACCATCTGATATTTGATGTTACCGCTTTTCCGGGCAAGCAGGCTATTGACCCGTTGATTGTTACGGTTAAAGACGAAAACGGAGTAGTGCTCGATACCGTAACCGGAACGGGAACCATTAATATATATGATGCGTTTATGCTCTCCGAGGTCGGACAAAGAGCGGGCTATTCGGTTGAGTTCTACTGGCCGAGCAACGACGAAATCGACATTAATTATGCCGGAGAGAGCTTCAGCACCGCTATCAATGTTTCCGCAACAGCGTCTCAGCTTCCCTTCGACATATCGCCGGAGGAGCCCGCAGACCCCGAGGATGAAGAGCCGGATACACCGGTGCTTAAGCCGGATTTTGCTTCACTTCCGGCGGGAGCCGATGTTTACGGTGATTTGCTTATCGAGAACAGCAGTTATTTTATAGAAAACACCTCCGGATTTGCTGCGTTTACGGGAAGCATACAGAAAACAAAGCCAAACGCCAAGCTCAGGATAGGAAGAAACAACGACTTGATAATTACTTATCTTATTTATTTTGAGCAAGGCACAAGAATATACTTTAATGACGGAACCGAGATAATGTTAGAGGGCTTTTATTTGGTAACCAGAGGAACGGATATACTTGAAGATGCTCTATATAACATAAACGGTATAGAACGCACCCTCAAGGACAACAGCTTATTTAGAATATGTACTGATATTGAGAACAAGGCAGCGGAATACGGAATACCTTTAACAGTCGAAAATTAAAGAAACCGTATGCAATTATGTATATTCTGTGCACATCCGGGATGATATTTAATTAATCTTTGTACAAAATTACGGGTTGACATTTGCTTCCAGCCATGATATACTTAAGTCAGAAAATAAATAATACACATTGTAAAAAGCAAAACAGATGAAAGTCTGCGACGCAAAGCTAAAGGGTCTGATTCCTTTATTGGATATGACAGCCAGCTGCCACTGTAATTTGATTACCGTGGCATTTTTTATTTCAACAACTTAATACAACAAATTAAGCAAAGGCAAAGCAAGCGAAAGCTTGTGGCGCAAAACTAAAGGGTCTAATTCCTTATATGGACATGACAGCCAGTTGCCGCTTAC
>CAZGJQ010000029.1:0-20544 GCA_964525815.1 uncultured Oscillospiraceae bacterium | reverse complement strand
CAATTTTGTTTAACTCTTGATTTTTATTTATATAGGTAGTATAATGAAGTTTGGCAAAAATGTCAACACCAGCTCAAAGGAGACAGAAAATGTTCATTTTGGTTGTAAACGCAGGGAGCTCATCGCTTAAATATCAGCTTTTTGATATGGATACCAAGAAGGTTATGGCTAAAGGTCTTTGTGAGAGGATAGGTATAGACGGAAGGCTTAAGCATCAGGTCTCGGACAACCCTCAGGTTATAAAGGACATATCGATGCCCACCCACGCACAAGCGGTCTCGGCACTGGTGGAGAGCCTTACCGACAAGCAGATAGGCTGTATCTCGGATATGAGCGAGATTTCGGCGGTAGGACACAGAGTCGTACACGGAGGGCCCTGGCTTACCAAAAGCGTTATAGTAAACGAAAGTGTTATCGCCGATCTTGAAAAATGCTGCGATATAGCTCCGTTGCATACAGTTCCGCACCTTCTGGGTATAAAAGGCTGCATTCATGTAATGCCCAAAACCCCGCAGGTGCTTGTTATTGACACCGCCTTTCACCAGACAATGCCGGAGCATGCATATATGTACCCCATTCCGTATGAGATTTATGAAAGACATAAGATTCGCCGGTACGGCTTCCACGGAACCTCACATCGTTATGTATCGGCAAGAGCAACTGAGCTCTTGGGAAAGGACGCAAAGGACACAAGGATTGTTACCTGTCATCTCGGTAACGGCTCCTCAGTTGCTGCCATAAAGGGCGGAAAGGTTATGGATACCAGCATGGGCTTTACCCCGCTCGAAGGGCTTATAATGGGCTCACGCTGCGGAGCTATAGACCCCGCGATTATACCGTTCATAATGGAAAAGGAGGGTATTTCCGTTTCGGATATAAGCGTCTGGCTTAACAGAAAGTGCGGTTTTCTCGGCGTTTCGGAGGTCTCCAGTGATTTAAGGGAAATCATGAATGCAATAGATGCGGGCAACAAAAAAGCAAGGCTTGCATATGATATACTTTGCTATCAGATAAAAAAATATGTAGGCTCATATGCCGCCGTTATGAACGGGCTGGACTGCGTGGTGTTCACAGCCGGAATCGGGGAGAACAACCATTTTATTCGATATGACAGCTTAAAGGACATGGATTATCTCGGAATCGAGGTTGACAAAGCAAGAAATGAGGATAAAAACGCCTGCGAAATAAGCACGGAGTCCTCGGGGGTTAAGGTATTTGTGATACCCACAAACGAAGAGCTTGTAATCGCAACGGACACCGAGGAATTAATCGCAAAGGCTTAAAGCATAAATAAAAATAACCCTCCGTTTTGTTTGGAGGGTTATTTTTGTGCGGTAATCAAATAAGGGGTAAAATTGAGGCTGTCCGCCGAAATAAGCTTGAGCTGTGTTTGCCCGATTCTGTGGGTGAGTCTGTCGGGGACTACGGTATGAAGATGACCGTAATAACAGCGTTCTATACGATATTTCTTAAGAATGTCGCAGATTTTTTCGCAGCATACACCGCCGTAAGCGGGAGGGTAATGTAAAAAGCACAGAATCTCGTTATCAGGATGCTTTTCTCTTAGCTTTAGGCCTTCATCAAGGGATTTTTTGAGACGTTCGGATTCGCGGTTTATAAGCTTTTCGTCCTCCGGAGTGTTTCCCTCAAGCAGCCAGCCCCGAGTTCCGCAGACGATAAAATCCTCACAGACATAAGCGTTGTTGTGCAAAAAGGAAACAGACCGAATATTTAGCTCCTGCATGAAGGCGTTCAGCTTTTTCATGGTCTGCCACCAGAAATCATGATTGCCCTTCGATATTATTTTTTTACCGGGCAATGAATCCAAAAATAAAAAATCGCTTTTTGAATCAGAATTATTCATACCCCAGGAAACATCGCCCGGAATAATGACGGTATCCGATTCCCCGACCAAGGACAGCCAGTTTTCCTTGATTCTTTCCGTGTGGTTTGCCCATTTTTCCCCAAAGACATCCATCGGCTTATCGGTCTCGTGAGAAAGATGAAGGTCTCCTATAACAAAAATTGAAATAATTGTTCACTCCTAAATTATAGTATAAAAACAGCCCTTCTGCGAAAAAATAAGCTTAACGGGTATTTTGACTCTCGTTATTTATTGTTAAGCAATTATGTTTTCATAACAAGAAAGGAATAGTTGTAAATATGGATCCTATCTATGTCGACGAGCATCCAAAGCCTATTCGAGGAATAAGCTGCTCGGTTACTAACTGCGTTTACCACGATGGACAAACCCATTGTGTTGCGGGTAAAATAGCGGTAGGGCCGGCAACCGCAACCGCAAGCCGGGATACCCTTTGCGCAACCTTTAAGCGCAGAGAGGAATAAAAAGCGATATAATTGCGTGTCCAAGGGCACGCAATTGCTTTATTTTTTGTTGAGCGAAATGGCATCGACAAAGGCAAGAGTCTCTTTTTTCATATCCTTGCTGTCAACAGTCCTGTCAAAAACAGCTTTTTCTTTTTCAAGAGATTGAAGGCGGGGCGGTACAGCTACCCCGCTGACCCCGTTCAGCTTTTTTAGCGCTTCGAACTCCTCCTCCGGGACTGTCTCTCCGAGCGAGGACAGCACGGCGGGAGCAAACTTGTAGGGAGAAGCGGTGGAGGCTACAAGCATGGGGCTTGTGTCTCCGCTCTCCTTGTATTGGTTAGCGCAGTAAATACCCACAGCGGTATGGGTGTCTGGAAGATAGCTGTATGAGCGGAACTGTTCTTTTATTGTGTTTTTTGTGCTCTCTTCATCACAGAAAAAGCCGCAGAAATCCGACCTGATAACATCAAGCACAGGCTTTTCCACCGAGAAAATGCCTTTTTCGGACAGCTCCTTCATATAGAAGGCACATCGCTCGGATCCCGACGCCAAAAACAACAGCCGCTCCAAATTGCTGGAAATCAGTATATCCATGGACGGCGACATGGTGGAAAAGAAGGTGCGGCGCCTGTCGTAAACGCCTG
Organism: uncultured Oscillospiraceae bacterium; assembly: GCA_964525815.1. Taxonomy (GTDB): domain Bacteria; phylum Bacillota; class Clostridia; order Oscillospirales; family CAG-382; genus UBA1049. The sequence goes on along the minus strand of CAZGJQ010000029.1, from coordinate 17,572 downwards.
TTGCAAGGAAATCGGTAAGAATTTTATTTTTGTTGGAGGCGCAGATTAGCTTTCCTATCGGAACCCCCATTTTTTTTGCTATATAGCAGGCTAAAATATTTCCGAAGTTACCGGTGGGTACGGTAACATTGAGCTTATCCCCCATTGATATGCTTTGCGTTTTAACCAGCTCGCAGTAAGCGGAAACATAATATACGACCTGCGGAACCAGTCTGCCCCAGTTTATGGAGTTTGCACTGGACAGAAACATTTTCTTTTCCGTGAGAGCCTCCTGCATATTAATGTCTGCAAAAATAGCCTTGACACCGCTCTGAGCGTCGTCAAAGTTGCCCTTTATTGCCGTTACGCAAACATTATTGCCTTTTTGGGAGACCATTTGCTTTTTTTGGATATTGCTCACGCCCTCGCTCGGGTAAAAAACCTGAATGCTTACCCGTTGTGCATCCGCAAAGCCCTCAAGCGCCGCTTTTCCCGTGTCGCCCGATGTGGCAACAAGAATCAGCGCATCCCGCTCCTCCCCCGTTTTCTCAAGGGAAAGGGACATAAGGTGAGGCATAATCTGTAACGCCATATCCTTAAAAGCACTGGTGGGACCATGCCAAAGCTCGAGAACATAATTTCCGTTCACAGAGGATATTTTAACAGGAGGAGAGGGAAACTTGTCTTTTGCATATGCTTTTTCGGCGGCTTGTCTCAGCTCCTCGGCTGTATAATCGGTTAAAAAAAGACCTAAAATATATGCCGCTCTGTCGATATAGCTCATGCTTGTCAAAGCGTGCAGGCTTTCCTCTGAAAGAGCGGGAATGTATTCCGGCATATACAGTCCACCGTCCTCTGCTATTCCCTGCTTAATTACATATGCGGAGTTCTGTTTATTGCTGCTGTTTAAGTTTCTTGTGCTTATATAATGCATAATTACCTTCCGCTAAAATGCGTTTTCCATATGATTTATTTTGTACGGCTCCTTAGAGTTTCGCTCTAAAAAAACCTCGATAATATCGTTTCTGGTAGTTTTATACCTTTTTTGTATTTTTATGCCGAGAGGAAAAAACACAGGAACCCTGCCTTTTTTGCACTGCTCATGCATAAAGGCGGCTGCTGCGCTGCGCAGACAGGCAATCTTTTTTTCGCCGACAGCCTCCGCAGGTGTTCCGTAGCCAATGGACGAGCGGGTTTTAACCTCCGCAAAAACCAAAACGCTCTTATGCAGAGCTACAATATCCAGCTCTCCGCCACCGGCTATGTAATTCTGAGAGAGAATACGGTAACCCTTTTGTTTTAGGTATCGCTTTGCGGCATTCTCACCAGCTCTGCCATATGTCGTGCTGTTCAAAGTCATCACCTAAGGTCTTTCTCAAGAAGCTTCTCCGATGTACCGGACAGGGACCGTACTTCAGGAGCGCAGCTTTATGCTCCTTGGTTGCGTAGCCCTTGTTCTTGGCAAAATTATACCCGGGATAAAACCTTTCCATCTCTAAGCAAAAACGGTCTCGTGCCACCTTAGCCAGCACAGAAGCCGCCGCTATGCAGGGTATTTTCCCGTCTCCCTTAACAACCGGCTCTACGGGTATGGTAAAGTCCCTTGCAATACTGCCGTCGATAAGCGCAAGCTCGGGTTCAATATCAAGCTGCTCAATCGCTCTGCGCATTGCCAGCATGGAGGCGTTAAGTATATTAATAGCCTCTATCTCATAAACCTCGGCATGAGCGATAGCATATGCGGTCGCCTCCCTGCGTATGCGGTCATAAAGCACCTCTCTTGTCTTTGAAGTCATTTTTTTGGAATCGTTCAGCTCTTCGATTGTGTGCCCCTTGGGTAATATTACCGCCGCCGCAAAGACCGGACCCGCAAGGGGACCCCTTCCCGCCTCGTCGCACCCGCAAATGGTCTTGACCGAATCGGAGTAATAGGTATTTTGCGTTTCCCAGCTTAGCATGATTTATTATGTACTCCTTTCGCAAATAATCCGAAAGAGAGATATATTTAAGCAGTTAATCCAAGGTTATTTTGCCTATCTTCCCCGCACGGAACTCGTCCAGCAGTATTGCGGCGCACCTGTCCTCGTCTATAACACCGCCGGAACGTATAAAGCCTCTTTTTCTTGCGATTCTCTCGAACAACTCGTATGCGTTCTCATCCTCGAGCGGCTCGGTTTTGTACCTCTGTGCCAGCAAATCCGGATAACGGTTGCGGAGCAGCTCCAAGAGCTGCACCGATAGCTCCAGGGTATCCAGCACTTCATCCCTTATCGCACCCGTGCAGGCGAGCTTTATGCCGGTCTCCCTGTCGTCAAACTTATGCCACAGCACTCCGGGAGTGTCCAGGAACTCTATTCCCTTGTCGGAGGGAATCCATTGATTGGTGCGGGTAACCCCGGGGCGATCCTCCGCTTTTGCCTTCTTTGTGCCGGTGAAGGTGTTTATAAAGGTGGACTTGCCCACGTTTGTAATCCCGACAACCATCGCTCTTATCGATTTGTTAATACCCTTTTGCTCCTGCCTTGCTATTTTGTCCTTTAAAATGCTGCGTACGGCGGGCATAATCCTGCCGATATTTCTTCTGGCTTTGCAGTCAATGGGAATAACGCCGCTTCCGTCTTCCGAAAGGATGCTTACCCAGCGCTCGGTGGCATTATCGTCCGCAAGGGAGCATTTTGTCAGCAGGGTAAGTCGGGGCTTGCCAGAAAAAATATCCGAAAAATCAGGGTTTCGGCTGGAGACCGGGAGCCTTGCGTCCAGCAGCTCTATAACAACGTCAACAAGCGAAAGACTCTCGATTATCTTTCGCTTCGCTTTTGCCATATGACCGGGATACCAAACAATATTGTCGCTCATCTTACTTTCCCGAAATCTTTTATTGGAAACACTCTGTATATGACCCGTCCGAGAATAGACTTTTTGGGGAACTCCCCGAAATATCTGCTGTCCTGAGAGTTGTTGCGGTTGTCTCCCATGACAAAAACCATTCCCTCTCCTACCGTAAACGGCTCCGGATATTTATCTCCAAACCGCATCGGTCCGTCCTCCCGCTTAACATAATCCTCATCCAGCAGGACGCCGTCCACATAGATGCTCCAGTTAATATAGTCAATCTCTACGGTTTGACCCTCGGTTGCAATTATGCGTTTAATAAGAGGCTTAATCCTCGAGTCGTGCTTTACCACCACAATATCACCCGTTTGAGGTGTATATGCAAGGTTGGATATAATAAGCTTGTCGCTGTCGTTAAGCGTGTCCAGCATGGACTCGCCCTCAACCGAAACATACCGGAATACAAACATAAACAGGAGTATCATCAAGACCAATGCATAACAGAATGTCTCTATATACTCATAAAGTCCGGGTAAAAAACCCTGCTTCTTTTCCGGATTTTTTGGACTAAGCTCGGTGTTGCTCTCGGTCACATCTAAATCGGATGAATCGTCAGCCGCAAAAAAGCTTGTAGTAAAAAAAATGCTCTTAAAGTATCTCGTCATGTTAATGGGTCACTGCCTTTTTATATCACTTGTGAATTAAGTTGACTCTTAGAATAAAAGTGCCTGTATACAGACACTTTTGGGTATTACAAAAATCTTAGATTCTTTCCTTAACCTTAGCTGATTTACCCACTCTGTCACGCAGATAAAAGAGCTTTGCTCTGCGAACCTTACCGCGTCTTACAACCTCGATATTCTGGACATTGGGGGAATGTAGGGGAAAGGTCTTTTCCGTGCCTACTCCGAAGGATACTCTCCTGACTGTGAAGGTCTCGGATATTCCTCCGTTCCTTTTGGCGATAACGGTTCCCTCAAAAATCTGGGTTCTCGTTCTTGTACCCTCTACTATACGCTGATGCACCTTGACGGTGTCGCCTACCTTGAATGAGGGTATGTCTTTTTTTACCTGCTCATTTACAAAAGCTTCAAGTAAATTCATAAAGCTTTTCCTCCTTGAATTTTGGATTGCGAAGCGTTCTTGCCGAGCCGCAGAGGACCGCTCCGATAAAATTAACAACTGATTATATCACAGAGCTTGGGTGTTTGCAATAGTTTTGGGAAAATTATATTGTTAAACTTATGTAAATCGAGGCGCTCTGGTAAACGAAACGTACATTTTGTCAACAGTTTACTTATAATACCCTCTCGTAAAGGGAAACGCAGCAGGGGATTTATTTACGCAAAGGTCAATAAGCCGGTCGAACTCCTCAACGTTTTTGTGTTCGTCGAGGTACAGCAGAGTGTACAGACCGACGCCGCTTTTCTTCAGCTCCTTTATTTTATCGGCAATATAAATAGGAACCGAGTTATAAACAATGCTTCGGTGCGCATATTCCCTTTTTATTGGGAAGGCTGCGTTTGTTCTGTCGATAAGAGTTCCGCCGCAGTCCTCCCCGCAAGCTGTTCCCGTGTTTTTTATGATACAGTTTTCGGTTTGCATCAACGGTATCCGTCCGTAAACAATGTATTCCTTGGCAAGCGGCGAGGGCTGTATAAACCTCGGGCTTGTCTCGGGGGAGAGCAGCGCAGAGGAAAAGGAGAGGCTCTCCAAAACGGATAATGTTTCCGAATTGGTTACATTAAGCGAATAATCGCCGTGCAAATTGAACCCTGCACATAGCTCAATATGGGCGATGTTTGAGAGGGTAACCTGCCTTATTCCCTTACTGTATGCATATTCAAGCAGCTTTTTAATATTATCCCTGTCGCTGTCAAAGACGGTTCTGGGCAGAATTACGCTGACCTTATCCGCATATTCGCTTATGGCGACAAGCGTTTTGATTTTCCATATAGGAAGGTCAATTCGTGCCGCAAGCTCGTAGTATTTTTTTATTGTTTTTTCCTTAGGACATACGCTCTCATACCTAAACACATACCCCTTTTGCTTATTCGCCGGAATTATAGATTTATGGTCTTTTTGGGGTAGGAGAAGCGGAGCAGATTCGGTAGCTGCGGGTTGCACGGGTCGCGGAGAAACAGAGTAGCCCTTTACTTTTACTTCCCGTGATTGCCTTTTGTCGCTCTCTCTGCGCACCCCGAACATAACACTCCCTGTTTTACCCATAAAGTATCCGTCGGTGAAGCCGCTGCGGGAAAAAACGGCTCGCAGCATATCCTTTTCCTGCCTGGTTGCGCTGCGGTTCTCATCTAAAAGACGGCGGTAAATGCTTGTTACGGCATAAACATAATCCGGGCTTTTCATTCGTCCCTCTATCTTCAGGGAGGTAACGCCCATTTCGGTCAGCTTTGGAATATGACCGGCAAGGCAAAGATCCTTTAAGGAGAGCGGGTATGCGTTTTTTCCGCTATATGTTAAGCGGCAGGGCTGTGCGCATTCGCCCCTGTTACCGCTCCTTTTACCAATCATGGAGGACATAAGGCAGCCGCCGCTCATACTCACGCAGAGCGCTCCGTGCACAAAAACCTCGCATTCAACAGGCTGTTTACATAATGCCCGTATGCCCTCCTCCGATGTTTCCCTTGCCAGAACTATACGGGAAAAGCCGAGAGCCTTAAGCAATCTAACCCCTCCGGAGGAATGCTGCTGCATCTGTGTGCTGGCGTGCATAATAATGTTGGGAAAGGTCTTCTTTAACCACACGGCAAGACCGACGTCCTGAATTATATACGCATCCGGCATAACCTTGTTTTCCAAAAAAACAATATAATCATATAATGCAGAAAAATCCCTGTCCGAGACCAGGGTGTTCAGGGTGATAAAGAGCCGCACATTATTATTTTTGCAAGCGTCCCCCGCGGCAATCAGCTCTTTCTGCCCGAAGTTCCTTGCATTTATACGGGCGTTAAAGGTGTCCCCGCCGAGATAAACCTCATCCGCACCGGCGGCAAGAGCGGCTCTCAGCCCCTCCGGACTGCCTGCGGGAGCAAGAAGAAACGGCATTTTTTATCCCTCCTGTCATTATCACAACTATACCATGCTTTACTGTGCTTTTCAATCATAATCATAGATTTATCGTCAAGTCTGCTTAATAAGTAAATTATTTTACATTATTTTTCTGTCAGGTTGAAAACGAGTATAAATTAGTGTATAATAACGGTATTATTTCTAAAGACGGTTACTTAAAATATACCGCTGCGTAAAAAAGAGGCATAAAAATGCTGCTGAACAAATCATCGTACAGCTATTACCTTCCCGAGCATCTAATCGCACAGACTCCGATTGAGAAGAGGGACTCGTCAAGGCTTTTTGTTCTTCATAGGGAGAGCGGGAGGTTTGAGCACAAAAACTTTTTTGATATAGAGAGCTTCCTGAATAAAGGGGACTGCTTAGTTATAAACGACACTCGTGTAATACCAGCCCGAGTTTTCGGAACAAGCGAGAACAGAGCGGGTGAGGTGGAAACAGTGCTGCTCAAGAGAGCGGAGGATGCTTCCGGTGAGGTATGGGAGTGTCTTACCCGACCGGGTAAAAGGACAAAGCCCGGGCAGCGTATTTTTTATCCGCACGGACTAAGCGGCACCGTTTTGGATGTTCTTGAGGGCGGAGTGCGGCGAATTAAGTTTGATTTTGACGGAATATTCCCCGAGCTACTCGAGAAAATCGGCACAATGCCGCTGCCCCCTTATATAACTGAAAAGTTAGAGGATAACGAGAGATACCAGACCGTATACGCAACGCACAGGGGCTCTGCGGCGGCACCCACCGCCGGACTGCACTTCACTCCCGAGCTGATAAAACGACTTGATGACAAAGGAGCTTCGGTTGCAAGAATATTGCTGCATGTGGGGCTGGGAACCTTCCGTCCGGTTAAGGAGGATAATCTGGAGAACCACAGAATGCACTCCGAGTATTTTAAAATAACCGCAGAAAGTGCGGAAACAATAAACAGAGCCAGACAAAACGGCGGTAGAATTGTTTCGGTGGGCACAACCAGTACAAGAGCGCTTGAGAGTGCCGCCGATAAAAACGGCATTATAAGCCCTTTTGAGGGAGAAACCGACATTTTTATATATCCGGGATATAAATTCAAGGCGGTGGATGCTCTGATTACCAATTTCCACCTTCCCGAGAGCACGCTTATTATGCTGGTTGCTGCCTTTGCGGGCTATGAAAACACGATGAACGCATATAAAGAAGCGGTTGAAAAGGAATACAGGTTCTTCAGCTTTGGGGATGCAATGCTTATCGATTAGATTATTGTGAGGTGTTTTGTCACTTTGGAAAAAATGCGGACTGTTGTGATTGTGGGAGCGACAGCAACCGGAAAGAGTGAGCTTGCACTGCGGCTTGCCAAGGCACTGGGGGGAGAGATTATCAGCGGGGATTCCATGCAGATATACAGAGGCATGGATATAGGAACCGCAAAGCCTTCTACAGAGGAAAGAACGGAGATCCCCCATCATCTCATAGATATAGCCGATATACAGGAGGAGTTTTCGGTGGCTGTCTTTATAAATAAAGCCACCGAAGCCGCAAGAGATATAACAAAAAGGGGCAGAATGCCTATTATAGTCGGAGGAACCGGAATGTATATTGATTTGTTGCTTTCCGGGCGTATTCTTACCGATATGGAGTCGGACGAGCGGCTGCGAAGGGAGCTGTTTGAGCGAGCCGAAAGAGAGGGTTGCGAGCGGCTGCATGATTTTTTGCGTAGCGTGGATCCGGCTGCCGCTTCAGAGATTCACCCTAACAACGTAAAAAGAGTAGTGCGTGCGCTGGAAATATACCATTCCTCCGGGAAGACAAAGACCGAGCAGCAGGAGCTAAGCAAAAGGGGTAAGAGCATGTTTGATTATAAGCTCTTGTATCTGACAAGCTCAAGCAGACCGTTTCTGTACGACCGCATTAACGAGCGGGTGGAAAAAATGCTTGCCGCCGGACTTGAGAGGGAAGCAAGAGCGCTTTACGACAAGGGTTTGGCTCAGACAAAAACCGCCTCGCAGGCTATAGGATACAAGGAATTTTTTCCGCTCTTTGAGAATAAAACGAATATAGCAGCGGTTACGGACGAAATCAAAAAGAACACCAGAAACTATGCAAAGCGGCAGATGACATATTTTAACAGACTGTCAAATAGAGCCGAGTTAGATATATATACGGAAGGAACCGACCGTATTTTTAAAAGGGCGCACACTATGTGCGCAGAGCCGAGGATTTAAACAAGGAGGTGCTCACGGCTTGAAAAAGCAAGCGATTAAGCAGCTTACAATGACCTTGCTGTCGGTTGTGCTGATATGCTACCTTGTGCTCCAGCTTGCGTTGAATGTGGGAGATATTGTGGAGATAGAGCACGCCACATATGCCTCTGCGGTTAAAAAGACCGAGCTCAAGGCGTTTGTTTTCCGTAACGAAACGGTAATGACAACCTCTGCCACCGGTGTCAACTGCTTCTTTTTTGATGAGGGGGAAAGAATCCGCAGGGATGAAAGGGTTGCGATAACCTATTCGGAGGCGAGGGATGCAAATGTTCAGGAGCAGATAAAGGATATAAACGATAAGATTTCGGTTTTGGAGCAGAGCGGTATAAGCAGCGGAGCTTCCACCACCGACATATCAAAAATAGATTCGATTATTTCCGGTCTTATGATGGACATAATAAGAGCGGTAGACAAAAACAATTTGGACAAAGCGATACGCAGCAAAGAGGAGCTTACCATACAAACAAACCGCAGACAGGCGCTTATAATGTCAAGAACAGATTACAAGGAGCAGATAAAGGAGCTGGAAAGAGAGAAGGAGTCGCTGGAGAGAACCCTTACGGGAGCGAGTGTTACACATAGAACAAGCTCGGCGGGATATTTTTATTCGGTGGTGGACGGATATGAAAACAGCTTTACTATGGATAAGCTGGAGTCCTTGACCATTTCGGAGTATGATGCCCTCTCGGAGCTGATGCCCGACCAAAATCTTATAAGCAGCGCCGTGGGTAAGCTTGTCCTTACCCCGGAGTGGTATATTGTCTGCGAGGTGGACAAACGCACCGCAAGCGGCTTCGATCAAGGAAGAACCTATAATTTTGCTTTTCCCTATTCGGCGGGAACAATACTCGGAATGAGGCTTGTCAGGACGGTGAGCCAGACCGATCTTGACCGGGTGCTGCTTGTTTTTACCACAAGAGAAATGCCGCAGGGCTTTAACTATTCCAGGACACAGACGGTGGAGCTGATTACAAGCACATACGAGGGGCTCAGAATTTCGGTATCGGCACTCAGAAAGATTGACGGGGAGACCGGAGTGTATGCCGTGGACGGAAACAAGATAATTTTTAAGAGAGCGACCGTTTTGTGCGAGGAAAACGGCTATTACATATGCGCCTTGCCTCAGGACCCCAACTATCCCGACCGCAAAGACAGGGCGTATGTTTCCCGCACGCAGCTATCTCTGTATGATGCGGTGATAAGCTCGGGAAGAAATTTATATGAGGGAAAGATACTGCAATGATATATGACAGGCAGAAAATAAAAAGCAACATAGAGCATATAGCCACCGAGATAAACGGCAGAGCAACCTTGCTTGCGGCAACAAAGACCGTGCCGGCGGATATAATAAACTATGCGGCGGAATGCGGTATAAGAGTGGTGGGAGAAAATCGGGTGAACGAGCTGCTTGACAAATATGACAGAATCGACAAAGAACAGCTGGACATACATTTTATCGGACATCTTCAGACGAACAAGGTTAAGTATATTATAGACAAGGTCAGTCTTATACATTCTCTGGATAGCTTGCGGCTTGCCGAGGAAATAGACCGCCGTGCGTATAAGGCGAATAAGTGTATGGATGTATTGATAGAGGTCAACCTTGCGAACGAACCTACAAAGTTCGGCATACCCTTGGAAGAGGCAGACTTATTTGCCGAAAAAATACGCAAATATGACAATATTAGGCTGCGCGGATTGATGGCTATTCCCCCAAAATGTGAAAATTCACAAGAAAACCTTGCTTTTTTCAATAAAATCAGCAAAAAATTTATTGACATATTCTCAAAAAAAGTAGATAATAGTAATATAGGCATATTATCGATTGGTATGAGCGGTGATTATATGGAGGCTATTGAGTGCGGCTCCACGCTGGTTCGTATCGGTTCGGCAATATTCGGTCGCAGACCGCAGAAGTAAAAAGCAAATCATTCTATAAAATTATTGGAGGTTTACTATGGGATTGTTCAATCGTTTTTCGGATCTTTTCAAAACCGAAGAGGAATATGAGGACGGATACGAGAATTCTTATGAGGAGGAGGAAGTACCCGAGGAGCAGGCAGTTCCGCAGACGGCTCCCCGTCAGGCTCCCGTGAGAGCGACAGGCGGCATAGGCTCATCCGGCTCTTTGGAGATGAAGGTTGTTAAGCCGGAGAGGTTCGAGGCGGTAACGCAGATAGGCGACCATCTTTTGGCACGCCGAACCGTTGTACTTAATCTTGAGGATACAAACAAGGAAACCGTAAGACGGATTATAGATTTTTGTTCGGGCGTAGCCTTTGCTATCGAAGGGCAGATTAAGCGGGTTGCAAACTCCACCTATATAATCACTCCCAAGAATGTGGATGTTTCGGGAGATCAGTCCGAGCACGAGGAGGCAAAGCCTCAGAGAGAGTTATTCTAATATTTAGGGTGAGTTTATTTGATTGAACTTATAGCAATAACAACCACAACAGTGGCGGTGTTTATCACCGCCTTGAGCTATTTGATTTTGGCAAGGGTAATTCTGCAGATATTTGCATCCGAGGAGTCTACCGCCTTGGAGTTCTGTTATGCGGTTACGGAGCCGGTTGTTTCACCCGTACGCAACGCTTTGTCCAAAATCGGTTCGCTTGCAGACAGCCCCCTGGATTTTTCCTATGTGGCGACCTTTATTCTACTGAGTATCACAAGGCTTATGTTACCCTCTGTAACCGAGCTTCTATAAACATAAAAAGGAAAGGACTAAAACATAATGTTAGCACCGCACGAACTTAAGAACAAGGCCTTTTCAAAAAGCCTTAAGGGATATAACGCAGCCGAGGTGGATGACTATATCGAGTTTCTCATAGAGAAGTACACCGAGGCATACAGGGAGAACAGCGAGCTTGACAGGAAGCTCAGGGTTGTGGTGAACACCCTGGATGAGATTAAGGACGAGGAGGAATCCATCCGCAACACCCTTATTTCCGCTCAGAAGATGGGGGAGAAGATAATTCGGGAGGCTAACGAGCGTGCCGATATTATCACCGGCGCAATTAAAGAAAGATGCGATGCGGTTATTGCGGAGTTCAGGGAGGAGCTTCAGCACGAGAAGGAAGAGATGTGGTCCATCAGAACACGCATTCTTGAATTTAAAAAGACGGTGTTTGAGCTATACCGCAAGCATATAGAGGAGCTCCAGAATCTTTCGGTCAACGAGATAGAGGAGATAGTGCTTCCAAACGAGGAAAAAATCGTATCCAAGATATTCACCGATGTGAAGGGAACTATTGAGGACGAGCTGAACAAGAGCAAGGAAGAGGACGAAATCGCTGAGGATCCGGCGGTTACTACCGAGAGAGAAGCCGTTGCCGAACAGCCGGAGGAGAGCTCCGGCAAGGACACGGAGGAAGAAAAAAAGGACACGGGGGAAGAATCCGAACAGGAAGAACAGGATACGGATTAAGATAAAAAGGATACGGATGAGTTCCTGCGCTTTATGCAGGACGAGGAGAAATAAAGACAGAGGAACCTTTTTTTAAGAAACGGAAAGGAAGGGGCGCGCTTTTAGACGGAGTGCTCCCCGATACGGGTTTATGCAAGCAGATTACAGAGATACATTGAATCTGCCCTCTACGGATTTTCCGATGAGGGCAAATCTACCCTTAAAGGAGCCGGAGATAAAAGCAGGGTGGGACAACGGGCAGCTCTATGCCGGAATGATGAAGGCGAACGAGGGTAAGCCCCTGTTTGTCATGCACGACGGTCCCCCTTATGCGAACGGAGATATGCATATCGGTCATGCGCTCAACAAGCTCCTTAAGGATTTCATTATAAAAAGCAGGAACATGAGCGGCTATAAGGCGCCTTATATACACGGCTGGGACACCCACGGGCTTCCGATTGAAAATCAAATGATAAAGAAGCACGGCAAGGGCAAGGATACAGACATAAACGAATTCAGGAGGAGATGCGAGCAGTTCGCACGTGAGAATGTCGCAAAGCAGATGCAGCAGCAGCAGCGCTTAGGCGTTGTGGGGGACTGGGAGAACTCTTATCTGACCCTGATGCCCCGTTTTGAGGCGAACCAGATTCGTATTTTCGGGGAAATGGCTCACAAGGGCTATATATACAAGGGCTTAAGACCGGTTTACTGGTGCCCGCACGACGAGACCGCTCTTGCGGAAGCGGAGATTGAATATGCGGACGATGAATGCGACAGCATATATGTGAGGTTTGCGGTTACGGATGACAAGGGACTGTTCGCTCCGTTGACCGGAGGTCTCGACAGGGTTTATTTTGTTATCTGGACCACGACCACCTGGACTCTGCCTGGAAATGTGGCTATTTGCCTTAATGCGGAGTTCTCATATACGCTTTATAAAAACGGGGACGAGTATCTTGTCATGGCAACCGAGCTTGCCGACAGCGTACAAAAAGCGGCGGGTATTCAGCTTGAAGCGGTAAAGAGCTTTACGGGCGCAGAGCTGGAGCGTATACAGACCGCCCATCCCTTCCTCGACAGAATGAGCCTCGTTATAAACGGAGAGCATGTAACGCTGGAGAGCGGTACAGGCTGTGTTCATACCGCCCCCGGACACGGAGTTGAGGACTTTGAGGTGTGCAGGAGCTATCCCGAGCTTGACATAGTGGTTCCGGTTGACGAAAAGGGCAGGATGACCGCAGAGGCGGGACAGTTTGAGGGGCAAAAAACAGGTCAGGCAAATAAAAGCATACTCGAAGCACTTGAAAAAAGCGGAAGTTTGCTTGCAACCGAGCATATTTTGCATCAATACCCGCATTGCTGGCGCTGTAAAACGCCTATTCTTTTCCGTGCTACCGAGCAGTGGTTCTGTTCGATAGACGGCTTTAAGGAGCAGGCGCTTAAGTCCATAAAAGAGGTCAGATGGATACCCGCATGGGGTGAGGCACGCATAGAAAATATGGTTAGAGACCGCTCGGACTGGTGCATTTCCCGTCAACGCAAGTGGGGGGTTCCCATACCCATTTTTTACTGCGAGGACTGCAACGAGCCGCTCATAAATCAAACTACAATAGAGAGAATAGCAAGGGTGTTCGAAAAAGAGGGCTCAGGCTCCTGGTACAGGCTGACGCCCGAGGAGATAATAGGCGATGCCGCAGTCTGTCCGAGGTGCGGCAGCAATAAGCTGCGTGCAGAGCAGGACATAATGGATGTTTGGTTCGATTCCGGCTCCTCCTATGCTTATGTATTGGATGAGTTCCCCGATCATCATTTCCCTGCGGAGGTATATCTTGAGGGCAACGATCAGTACAGGGGCTGGTTCCAGTCCTCGCTGCTAACCAGCGTGGCGACAAGAGGTGTGGCTCCCTACAGAACCGTCATAACCCACGGAATGGTTGTGGACGGAGAGGGCAAAAAAATGTCAAAATCACTGGGCAACGGTGTGGAGCCGCAGGATGTTATAAAGAATTACGGAGCGGATGTGCTGCGCCTGTGGGTTTCCTCGGTGGAATACACCTCGGACGTCCGTATATCCAAGGAGATACTCAAGCAACTGTCCGAGATATACCGTAAGATTCGCAACACCCTGCGTATATTGCTTGCCAATCTCGGCTCGCCGGACAATGATTTTGACCCTAACAGGGATATGCTTGCCGTCGAGAAGCTTGAGGACATCGATAAATGGGCGGTCGCAAGGCTGAACCGCTTGGTAGCAAAAGCAAGAGCGGCATATGATAATTACCAGTTCCACATGATCTATCATGAGATACACAATTACTGCTCCATAGATTTATCCAAGCTGTATATAGATATAACCAAGGACAGACTTTATTGCGAGCGAAAGAACGACAAAAAGCGCAGGAGCGCGCAGACCGCTATGTATCTTATCGCACATTCGCTTATACGGCTGCTTGCGCCGATATTGTCCTTTACCGCAGAGGAGAGCTGGTCCTTTATAAGCCATCTTGACAGTGACAACGCCGACAGCGTGTTTTATAACGAAATGCCGGAGTTTAACGAGGCGTTGAGGTTTGACCAAGCGGAGCAAAGATATAATAGCCTGTTTGAGCATAGAGACGACGTAATGAAGGCACTGGAGATAGCGAGGGAGAACAAAAAAATAGGGAAATCCCTTGAAGCCAAGGTTTGCATATACGGAGAAAAAGACAGCGAAACCATGAAGCTGTTTGAGCGGGACAAAGCCCTTTTAGAGAGCATTTTCATAGTGAGCCAGGTTGAGCTGAGCTATGAGGAGCCGACAGACGAGGCGTTCGGTGATACCGAGAGCGGAATCTCTGTAGGTGTTTCGCAAGCGGACGGAGAGAAATGCGTACGCTGCTGGACCTACCGTCAGGATACCGCAGGCGACCAAAGCGGGCAGCCGGTCTGTGAGAGGTGCAGAAAAGTAGTATGTTAACCCTTTTAACGGTTCTTGCGATTGTGGTTGCGGATCAGGTATCCAAAATGCTTGTTGTCCGCTACATTCCTCTTAATGCGGAGGTTGAATTTATTCCGTTTTTTATCAACCTTACCCATGTGGAAAATGAGGGAGCTTCCTTTGGCATGCTCTCCGGACACAGATGGATATTCCTGCTGTTTTCTGCGATTGCCATAATCGGAATAATTATATTCCTTGTCAAGCAGCACAAGAGACACACGCTATTAACGATTAGCCTGTCCTTTATACTCGGCGGCGGCATCGGCAACATGATAGACCGAATATTCAGAACTGCGGTTGTGGATTTCTTTGAGTTTACTTTCGTGAGGTTCGCAATATTCAATGTTGCCGATATGTTCATAACCTTCGGAGCGATTCTGCTCGGTGTTTATGCGATTTTTTATGATAAGAAGGTTGAGGAAGGCTTGAGAGAAAAGGAACGCAATGAACCAGACGAAAATACAGACCTTACCGGACGACAAGGGTAAACGACTCGATAAATACCTTTCCGAGAGACTTTCGGTCAGCCGTTCCTTGGCACAGGAGCTTATTGCTTCGCAGCTTGTTAAGGTCAACGGCTGTAATGCTGCAAAGAATTACCGTATTCGGGGAGGCGAGGCTGTGGAGGCGACAGTTCCGGAGCCTGCCGAGACCGAGGCGGTCGCTCAGGATATTCCGGTTGAGATCGTCTATGAGGACGAGCATCTTCTTGTGGTGAACAAGCCGCAGGGAATGGTGGTGCATCCGGCAGCGGGAAACCCGGACGCAACGCTGGTAAACGCTTTGCTCTATCATTGTGCGGGCAGGCTTTCCTCCATAAACGGAAAGGTTCGCCCGGGAATTGTCCACAGGCTGGACAAATACACCGCAGGACTTCTTATAGTGGCAAAAACGGACAGAGCGCATAACAACCTTGCCGCGCAGATAGCACAGCACACCTTTTCCAGAAAATATCAGGCTGTGGTTGTGGGGAACCTGAAAGAGGACAGCGGTACCGTAAACAAGCCGGTCGGACGACACAGAACCAATCGCAAAAAAATGGCGGTTACTCCCACAAACTCCAAGTCGGCGGTAACCCATTACAGGATTATTCAAAGATACAACGGCTTTACTCATGTGGAGCTTACGCTGGAGACCGGAAGAACCCACCAGATACGGGTGCATATGGCCTCCCTGGGGCATCCCGTTGCGGGGGACAGTGTTTACGGTGATAAGAAGAATGTTTTTAACCTCCAAGGTCAGTGCCTTTTTGCATATCACATCGGGTTTGTTCATCCCGTAACCGGAGAGAGGCTGGTGCTTGAGGCGGACAGCCCTGAATTTTTTAACAAGGTGTTGGAGAAATTAAAAAGAGTGTAAATACCGATTCAACCGGCGGCTGAATCGGAGAAAAAATAAAAAATCAACACATACGCCGGAGAAATGGACTTTGTAGTATGGAAAGAGAAAAGCTGCTTTGCCTTGATGAGACAGCCGCAAAAATCCGTTGCCTTACAATGGAGGCTGTTTTTAACGCCGAGTCGGGACATCCCGGGGGCTCACTATCAATTGCTGAAATTATCGCTTATCTCTATTTTGAACGATTGAATATCGACCCAGAAAACCCTGAAATGCCAGACAGAGACAGGCTTGTGTTGTCTAAGGGACACGCCTGTCCTGCGCTTTATGCCGCTCTTTCCATACGGGGCTTTTTCCCGGAGGAGGAGATGAAGACCTTCCGAAAAATCGAGAGCCGTTTGCAGGGACATCCCGATATGAACAAGCTGCCCGGAATAGATATGTCCACCGGCTCGCTCGGGCAGGGTATTTCCGCCGCCTGCGGTATGGCCATAAAGGCAAAAAGAAGCGGGGAGAGCTACAGGATTTTCTCGATTATCGGTGACGGCGAATCACAGGAGGGACAGGTATGGGAGGCGGCCATGTTTGCTGCCCATTACAGGCTTGATAACCTTATTGTGTTTTTGGACTTGAATTACCTGCAGATCGACGGAGATGTGCGGGAAGTGATGAATCCCATGCCTCTTGATGAAAAGTTCAAGGCGTTCGGTTGGTTTGTGCAGGTTATCGACGGACATGATTTTATGCAAATAGAGACCGCTGTAAAAAGAGCAGACGAGTCGGACAGACCGAGCGTTATCGTTTGCCGTACCGTAAAGGGCAGGGGGGTTTCCTTTATGGAGAACAATGCCGACTGGCACGGAAAGGCTCCGAAAAAGGACGAATACGAGATTGCATTTAAGGAGCTTTGCGCATTGCATGACAGGAAAAGGGAGGCAAGGGAAAATGGCTGATTTCATATTGAAGGACAAAAACACAAAGCGGATTGCAACCCGAGCCGCATACGGAAACGCTCTTGCCGATCTGGGAGAAAAATACGATTTCTTTGTAATGGACGCAGACCTTTCCTGCTCCACACAGACCGCCGTTTTCGGCAAAAAATACCCGGAGCGCTTTATAAACTGCGGAATTGCGGAAGCAAACATGATGTCGGTCGCAGCCGGAATAGCGGCGGCAGGCACGCCCGTGTTTGCATCCTCCTTTGCGATGTTTGCCTGCGGCCGGGCTTATGAGCAGATAAGGAACTCGGTCGCTTATCCTCAGCTTAACGTAAAGATTTGCGCATCCCACGCCGGAGTTACGGTAGGAGAGGACGGCGCAACTCATCAGTTCTGCGAGGATATTGCGCTTATGCGCTCCGTTCCGAATATGCTTGTTTTAAACCCTGCGGATGCCACTGAGGCTTATGCGGCGGTGGAGACCATTCTTAAGCATGACGGACCGGTATATATGAGGCTGGGAAGGTTTGCGGTTCCGGTGGTTTTTGACGCAAGCAAATACAGGTTCGAGCTGGGCAAGGGTATTGTGCTTGCGGACGGAGGGGACGCTGTTATATTTGCAAGCGGAATTATGAATGCGGCCGCACTTGAGGCAAGGGAGCTGCTTGCCGCCGAGGGAATAGATGCGGCGGTGGTAAATATTCATACTATAAAGCCCATAGATAAAGAAATAATCATAAAATACGCAGAAAAAACAAAAAGAATAGTAACAGCCGAG
>CAZGJQ010000028.1:0-20941 GCA_964525815.1 uncultured Oscillospiraceae bacterium | reverse complement strand
TTATAATCCCCGTTTCCGTATGAATATCCGGACTTTGCCGCAAGCTCTGCGTTAAGATTGGTAATCTTACCGGTAAGTGCGTCAATATGGTTCTGCATTGAATTAAAAAGAGCATCGGTTTCTTTTATGCTGTAACCGAATAATGCCTTTTTCATATAACTACAACTCCTAATTAATGTACTGCTCGCCAAACAAAATAAAAAAGGCTGCATATACGTTATGTATAATGCAGCCTGACAATCATGCCTCGTAATCGGACAAGACTCATAGCTTTGCGTCCCTGCCTTTCGACAAGTTTGCCAATTATTGCTTACGGCGGATTGCACCGCCCGAATATTTATTTCCGTATAATATTATATATCTTCAAGGGTACAATGTCAATACATTTTATAAAATCAGTACACTTTTAGCATTATGCACAACTAAAAGGTAAAAAAAGAATGCGCAAATGTAAAAAAGTATAATTGCTCGGTGTAAAATTAATGTAGGAGTTAAAAAAATAGCACATGGCTTAATTGCAAAATAAAATATCACATTAAAAAGACGAACTGCACAATATGTTTCCAACAGTGTACCCCTACCAAGAGGGGCAGTAAAATATTCAATCGAGTCAATAACTTGACACGGACTTTCTGTCCGTTTTTTGTTGATTTTTTTCCATTGGTATGGTATATTATTATATTAAGAGCATATGCAAAAAAGGGGGATCATATAGTGAAGGTAGAAATTCTGTCCCATACCCCTAACGGGGACAAGCTGATAGCAGCAGCCGCAAAGCTTTGCTATTCTTCTGCGGATATATATACGGTGATGGACGGACTTACCCCCGATAAAACAGAGAGCTTTTTGGATATGCTGATCTCAATCGGGCATGAGAGTCCGTTTGAGCATGTCAGTGTTACCTTCGGTATAGAAGGCGTATCAAGAGCGGTGCTTGCACAGATAACCCGTCATAGAATAGCCTCCTTCAGCGTTCAGAGCCAGCGGTATGTAAACAAGGAGCATTTTACATACATCGTCCCCCCCACGGTAAAAGAAAATCCGGCTGCTCTCGCCGAGTTTGTCTCCGCTATGGAGGAGGACAGGACGCATTACACTAAGCTGGTAAAAATATTAAAGGCAGATCATATGGTACGCTTACTCTCGGAAGGCGAGGACGAAAAAGTAGCGGAAATAAAAGCGGAAAAAGCAGCCTGCGAGGACGCCAGAAGCGTGCTTCCCAACGCCTGCGACACAAAGATAATTATGACCATGAACGTGCGCTCCCTGTATAATTTTTTTGAGCTGCGCTGCTGTAATCGTGCTCAATGGGAAATTCGCACCCTTGCTGTCGAGATGCTTCGGCAATGCCGCGTGGTATTCCCCAAGCTGTTTAATAAAGCAGGACCTCCCTGCATAAAAGGTTCCTGCCGAGAGGGAAAGATGACCTGCGGTAAAATAAAAGAGGTCAGAGAGCGGTTCTCCGCATTATAACCTGTACCGAAAAGGAAAAAAATGAAGAAAACCCTTATAGCGATAGACGGACTGGACGCATCGGGGAAAAAAACCCAAACTAATCTGCTCACCGACTACCTTACGTTAAGAAAAATCGAATACCGGCATCTCTCCTTCCCCACCTATGAGGACAGATATGCTTCCTTGGTAAAGCTGTACCTTTCGGGTGCCTTCGGAGATGATCCTGAGGCTGTAAACGCATATGCCGCCTCCAGCTTTTTCGCTATGGACAGATACAGCTCCTATATGCTGGACTGGAAAAAGGATTATGATGAGGGCAAAATAATAATAGCCAACAGATATACCACCGCAAACGCCGTTCACCAGCTCTCCAAGCTACCCGACAGCGAGTACAAGCCGTTCCTGAAATGGCTGTACGACTATGAGTTCAAAAAGCTCGGTCTGCCCCGACCAGATGTTGTGCTTTATCTCTCCCTGCCTCCCGAGCTGTCATTAAGGCTTATTGAGAAACGCAGTGCAGAAACCGGCTTAGAAAAGGATATACACGAAAAAAGCAGAGCACATATCCAAAACAGCTACAATGCCGTGCTTTTTTCCTCAAGAGAATTAGGCTGGCACAGAATAGACTGCAACCGCGGAGACGGAATGCGCTCGAGAGAGGATATACACGGCGAAATAGTAAGCTACCTTAACCAAAAGGGCATATTATAGGGTGTTTTTATGAAATACCGTTCGAACGAAAAGGATTTTTGTGAGCTGAAAAGGCTTTTTTGCCTCTCCTTCGGGGAAGAAGCAGCTCTTGCAGAGGAAATACTGGGGTTTGCAAGGGATTACGGCGAGATCTTTTATCTTAAGCAAGAAGATAAGGTTATCACCATGCTGTGTCTTGCGGAGCTTGAGGACGGTCTTAAATATCTTTTTGCCGCCGCAACAGACCCGCAGAACAGAAAAAAGGGACTGCTTGCAAGGAATCTGACCCTTGCGGCACAGGATTGCAGCATAGTCTGCATTCCGGAAAGCGAAGGGTTGTTCGCACTTTACGATAGGCTTGGTTTTGTAAACCATGGCTGTGTGCTAAAAGCAAAGGTACTCGGGGAAACCAACGCAAGCAGAGAATCTGACCCCGACCTCGAACGGTTGTATAGGATTTATGAAAGCAGTTCGTTTTATCCAAAAAAGAGCAGGGAAATGTTTTTGTCAACGGTGCGCTGTCATTTACTTTACGGCGGTTTTTTGGTATCGGGCGATAGCTATTACGCTCTTTGCGGTAAAGCTGCAGGCGAGAACTATATATATGAGCTATGCTTACCGAAGGGAGAGGAAGGCAGGCTGCCCGAGATAGCAAAGCAGTGCTTCAAGGGCGAAGCAACCGTCTTTTTGCCTTTATCGTACTCAAAAATACTGAACAACCACCGTATTATTCACCAAAAAAAGCAATTGTTTGCCCTTAAATCAACAGATTATAATGCGAACGATTTATATATAAATATCATGTACAACTGATTTCATCTGAGAAAAGGGGAGCTCGTTATGACCATATATTTATTGCTTGCCGACGGCTTTGAGGAGAGCGAGGCTGTTGTTCCCGCCGATTTACTTATGCGTGCGGGTGCTGATGTAAAAATGGTATCCATATCGGAGAGCATTTTTGTTAAGGGCGCGCATGATATTACACTGCGTGCCGATATACTGATTGATGATGTATCCAAGGAGCAAATGAGCTGCTTGGTTCTGCCCGGGGGCTCAGCGGGAACACAGCGTCTGGATGACAGCGTTAAGGTTAAGGCGCTGATTGAGGCTGCCGTTTCAAAGGGGGTCTATATCGGAGCGATTTGTGCCGCCCCGTCCGTACTCGGTAAAATGAGACTGCTTGACGGACGACGCGCTGCTTGCTTCCCCACCTTTAAGGAGCATCTTTCCCACAGCATAATAACCGGAAAAAAGGTGGAGCATGACGATATTTTTGTAACCGCCGAGGGCATGGGCGTTTCGTTTGAGTTCGGATACAAGCTTGTCGAGCTTTTATACGGCAAGAGCAAGGCGGAGAGCATAAAGAGCCAGATAAGAGCGGAAAGCAAAGACTGATGCAAGCTTAGCGGAGGGCGCCACATGAGCGAGGATAAACGCATATGGTATAAATCGCCGGTTGTAACCGCTCCGGTACTGGTGATATTTGTCCTTACGGCTCTCAGCCTGAGCCGTTTTGTGCTTTTGCGGCAGCAGGAGAGCCAGAGCAATATTTTCCTGGTTATATCCGTTATACAAATATCCGTTCTTATATTGCCCGGTGCTTTATATTATTTAGCAAAGGGAAGAAGACTGTCCTCTCCGATGTTCATCTCCCCTATAAGAGCGTCTCATATTATTTTCATAATATTTACGCTGCTTCTGTTTATTAGCGGTACCATTCTCATAAAATATATATATATTGTAACCAACAATCAAATCACCGCTCTTTCCGGGTACTTCGATTCCGTAGTCGCACAGGCAGACCAAGCGAGCAATGTAGGGATAATCCTTTCCCTGATAGTCATACCGGCTATAAGTGAGGAGATACTATTTAGAGGGATACTGCTGAGCGAATACCGCACGATGGGCAGTGTAAATGCGGTAGTAATGTCGGCAATATGCTTCTCCATGCTGCATTTATCAATGAGTAACTTCCCCATTTATTTCTTTACGGGCATTGTTTTAGGTTTTGTTACCGTGATAACCCGTTCGTTGCTGGCTCCTATTTTACTCCATTTGATAAGCAATTTCTTATCGATATACGGAAGCGATTTATTCTTGAGAGTAACCATTCAAAAGAGCGGTGCCTTTTTTGTGGGGTTCGTTATAATAATGATTTTTAGTCTTTCCCTGTTGTTTGTCGTTTCAAAGCTTGAGCAGATTTATTTCTCGTATGCGGACAATCCTCCCATAGAATCGCTGCCCCAAAAAAGCATACGAAATCTGCCGAAGGTTTTTTTATCCCCCTCATTCTTAGTCTTGCTGGTGGTTTACATAATTGTAACCGTCATAACATAGGAGGTGTTAACGCAATGCCGGATAATAAAGAAAACAAAGAGAATAACCAAATTGACGAAAACGAAAAAAAGGCTAAAAAAGCCGGTGACGAAATTATTGAGATACTGGATAATTACCGCAGGGAGCATGATAATCCGCCTATGTCAGCGCAGAAATCGCAAGAAGCCGAAAATAAAAAGAGCGAGAGCGACAGCGATGACCGGCGTAATAAGCAGAATATAATACCGGAGGCGCTGCTTACACACCTGTCAACACAGGAGCAAGGCGGAAAGCCGGATACTCCCCTCTCCGCGGATATTAACCCCCACCTTTCCGTTTCGGCGGACAAGAAGGAGCTGCATAAAGCGCAAAAGCAAAACAAGGGACAACGGTTTAAAAAACAAAAAAAGTCCTCAAACAAGCTTGCGTTTGCTCTCGGCGGAGGCTCTTTGCTATTCAAGGCGGTTTTTTATATTGCGTTCGTGCTGATAATATCCGCATATCTCTCCTATTATATAATAGCAGTCGGCAACGATGTATTTGCGCTGGTTAAGGAGTCCTTACCCGTAACAATAACCATAGAGGAGGACGCTACCGAGGACGAGGTTGCCGAAATTTTGGTGGAAAAAGGATTGATTGAATACGGATGGGTCTTTAAGCTATACCTGAAATACCGCTCGGATGAAGAGTTCTCCTTCGTTCCCGGAGAGCATGAGCTGAGTGCGGATATGAATTACAGCAATCTGATACAAAGACTTACGGTTAAATACACCGAGCGAATTCAGGTTCGTGTAGTTATACCGGAGGGCTTTACGACAGATCAGATAATAGACCTTTTTCTGGCAAACGGTATCGGAACCAGAGAGGGCTATGTGGAGGCGATTAACAACTACCCCTATAAGCATGAATTTGTCAGAGAGCTTGAGGAGCTGGGTTATCCGGAGGAAAGAATCTACCGGCTTGAGGGCTACCTGTTTCCGGATACCTATGATTTCTATATAGACACCGCAGAATACCTTGTTATAAACAGGCTTCTAAACAACTTTAATACTAAGTTCTGGAGAGATTATAAGACCGAATATGAAGAAATATGTGAAGGCTTCGGTATGACCTTCGATGATATTATCACCCTTGCCGCAATGATACAGGCGGAGGGAAACAACGCTCTTGACTTTGAGTATATGTCCTATGTTTTTCATAACCGTATGGAAAACTCGGACAGGTATCCGGAGTTCAAGCTACTGCAATCGGATGCCACGATACAGTATGTGCTGGATGCAAGAAGAGAGGACCTTACAGTCGACGATCTTGCGCTGGATAATCCTTACAACACCTATATTTACGAAGGGCTGCCGCCCGGTGCCATATGCAACCCCGGCTATGACGCAATTTCCGCGGCGTTGTATCCCTCCAGACCGGAGCAGGACGGAAAAACAATAAATGCTTTTTACTTTGTGTCCAACAAAATAGGAAAAACCTATTATTCCTCCACGCTGTCCGGTCATAACAAGAACAAGGAGCAGGTCAAGAAGGATAACGCCTCAATTGAAGCGGGCACATATCACAACTGATTATAGGAAACGGAGTTTAGCTTATTTGAAAACACCCGAGATTCTGTCCCCGGCCGGCAACCTTGAGAAATTAATATATGCTGTGAATTATGGCGCCGATGCCGTTTATTGTGCGTTTGACCGCTTCGGAATGCGTACGGCTGCGGACAATTTCTCACCGGAGCAGCTCGGTCAGGGCATAGAATATGCACATTCGCACAGCGCAAGGGTTTATCTTACGCTCAACACCATGCCCAAGGACACCGAGCTGACCCTGCTCCGCGAATATTTGAGGCATGCAAACGAGCTGAAGCCGGACGCTTATATTGTTTCCGACCCCGGTGTTATTGAGCTGGTAAAGGAGCATATCGTAAACCCCGTAATACACCTGTCAACTCAGGCGAACACCTTGAATTCGGCAGCCTGCCGCTTCTGGTATAACAACGGTGTCAAGCGGATTGTGCTTGCAAGGGAGTTATCCATGAGCGACATAAAGGAGATCCGTCGCAATACCCCTTCCGAGCTTGAGCTTGAATGCTTTGTACACGGTGCTATGTGTATTTCCTATTCCGGAAGGTGCCTGCTTTCTAATTATTATGTAAACCGTGATGCGAACGGCGGTGCCTGTGCCCAGTCCTGCCGCTGGAGGTACTTTCTGCATGAGGAGAAGCGCAGTGACGATGTGATCGTAGCGGAGCAGTACCCGGAGGGAACCTATTTGTTTTCCTCAAGGGATTTGTGTATGATAGAGCATATACCCGAGCTTGTGGATGCCGGAGTAGACAGCCTCAAGATTGAAGGAAGGGTAAAAAGCGCATATTATACTGCGGCAACAACCAATGCCTACAGAATGGCACTCCGGGATTACATTACTGATCCAAAGAGCTATTCCTTCAACAACGAATATAAAAAAGAGGTGGAGAGTGTCAGCCACAGGGAATTTGATACCGGCTATTTCTTCTCCTCCCCAAGTGAAAACGCCAATGTTGTAAAAAGCAACGAGTATATTAAGGAAAAGGCTTTTTTATGCACGGTAAGCGAGTTTGACGAGAGCAAGAAACTGGCAAAATGCATACAGCGGAACAAGCTCTCGGTCGGAGACGGAGCGAACATATTGTCCCCCGGCAGTACCGGAAGGGATATTGTGATAGGCAATATGTATGACATAGATATGAATCCGATAGAATCGGCTCCTCATGCAAAAATGGAGTTCTTTTTGGAAATAGATTCCGCAAAGAGCGGAGATATTATAAGAGGCGTATAGGTGGATAATCTGATAAAAAACAGGATAATTATTATAGCCGGAGGTTTTGGAAGCGGCAAGACTAATATAGCGGTTAACCTTGCCGAGTTTATTGCCCAAAGCGGCAAAAATGTAAGCGTTACCGACCTGGATATTGTCAATCCCTATTTTCGCAGCGCAGATAACGTTAAGGAATTGACGGCACTGGGTATAAGAGCCTTTGTTCCCGAGTTTGCCAACACCAATGTCGAGATTCCCTCCCTTCCAAAGGAGTACTGCTCCATTTTTTCCTCCGATGACATTGCCGTCGTTGATGTGGGAGGAGACCCAGAAGGTGCGATTGTCCTTTCTGTAGATGCGGAAAAGTACGAGAAAAGCGGTTATTCCATGTACTATGTTTATAACTGCTACCGTCCCATGACCTCCTCTCCCGAGCAAGCGCTGGCGTTACTCAGGCATATAGAGCATACCTCCCGCCTGTCCTTTTCCGGTGTTATAAACAACTCCAACCTCGGCACGGAGACCACCGCCGAGCTGGTGCGTGCTTCTTTTCCGAAGGCGAAAAGACTGTCCGAATTAAGCGACCTGCCACTCTTGGCAACCACAGCGATTAATATATTGGGACTTGACGGAGTAACCCCAATAAAAAATAAAACAAGATTTCTATTTTAAAAAATCCAATTACATAAAGGAAAAAGCAAATGAACAAAGTAACATTCAAATCCGATTTGTGTAAGGGCTGCGGGCTTTGTGTTATCGCCTGTCCTAAAAAAATCGTCCTGCTTGACGAAAAGCGAATAAACGCCAAGGGATACCATCCCGCCTGCGTTATTGATATGGAAAAATGCATTGGCTGCGCAATGTGTGCCACAATGTGCCCCGATCTGGTAATCACAGTTGAGAAAGGTAACAAAAAGAATGGCTGAAAAACTTTTAATGAAGGGTAACGAGGCTGTAGCCGAAGCCGCAATACGTTCGGGCTGCAGGCTCTTCTTCGGATATCCCATAACACCTCAAACCGAGGTGAGTGAATACTTGGCGAAGAATATGCCTAAGATCGGAGGGCTTTCGCTACAGGCGGAGAGCGAGGTTGCCGCCATAAATATGGTGTTGGGAGCCGCCGCTGCGGGTGCAAGGGTCATAACCTCCTCCTCCAGCCCCGGAATAAGTCTAAAGGGCGAGGGCATATCATATATTGTCGGCAGCGATCTGCCCTGCGTTATAGTAAATGTTCAAAGAGGCGGACCCGGCTTAGGCGGCATTCAACCTGCGCAGAGTGATTATAATCAGGCAACCAAGGCACTCGGGCATGGTGATATGCACATAATCGTGCTTGCTCCGGCTTCGGTTCAGGAAATCGCCACCCTTACGAGAGAAGCGTTTGACCTTGCGGATGCTTACCGCATGCCGGTAATGCTTTTAACAGACGGCGCTCTCGGACAAATGATGGAGCCGGTGGATTTTGAGGCGAAGCAAGAACGGGAGCTACCCGAGAAGGACTGGGCATGCACCGGACACGGTGGGAAAAGACCGCATAACATAGTTAACTCCCTTTATATTCAGCCCGAGGATCTGGAGAGAACAGTGCTTGAGCGATTCGAAAGATACAAGGAAATCGAGGAAAAGGAAGTTAAGTTTGAGGAGTATATGACCGAGGATGCCGAAATTATTTTGGTTTCCTACGGAATTGCCGCTCGGATAACAAAAACAGCGGTCATGCTTGCCCGTGAAAAAGGGATAAAGGCGGGACTGTTCAGACCTGTTACCCTGTTCCCCTTCCCAAAAAAGCAGCTCGATAGGCTGGCGAGCAAAAAAAGCGTCAGACGCTTCCTGTCCGTGGAAATGAATATGGGACAGATGGTCAACGATGTAAAGATAGCCATAAGCTGCAAAAAGGATGTGCATTTCTTCGGAAGAACGGGCGGAGTTATTCCCACTCCCGACGAGATACTGGAGAGCATAGAAAAATATATGGGAGGTGCGGAATAATGACAGTGTTTGAGAAACCGCACGCATTGACCGATACGCCCTTTCACTACTGCCCCGGCTGTACGCACGGTATTATACACCGTCTTGTGGCGGAGGCTCTGGACGATTTGGGTCTTGAGGGAGATACAATAGGTATCGCTCCGGTAGGCTGTTCGGTTTTTGCATATAATTATTTTAACTGTGACATGATTGAAGCCCCTCACGGCAGGGCACCCGCTGTAGCAACCGGGGTTAAGCGTGCAGACCCCACCAAAACGGTGTTTACCTATCAGGGGGACGGCGACCTTGCCGCAATCGGAACGGCCGAGACCGTGCATGTCGGAGCAAGAGGCGAGAATATAACAATAATATTTGTAAACAACGCTATATACGGAATGACGGGCGGTCAGATGGCTCCTACCACGCTTATCGGTCAGGTTACCTCAACCTCTCCGTACGGAAGAACTCATAATGTTCAGGGCAGCCCTATAAAGGTCTGTGAGCTGCTGTCCACCCTTGACGGAGTGGCTTATGCGGAGCGGGTTTCGGTAGACAATGTCAAGAATGTGCGCTCCGCAAAAAAAGCGATAAAAAAAGCGTTTGAGGTGCAGAATAAAAAGCTCGGTCTTTCAATAGTGGAGGTGCTTTCCACCTGTCCTACAAACTGGGGCTTATCCCCTCTTAAGTCGCTTGATTGGGTGCGGGACAACATGATGCCCTATTATCCGTTGGGCGTTTACAAGGATGTAACCGTAAAGGAGGACAATATATGAGCAGCATTCTGTTGGCCGGGTTCGGCGGACAAGGCATACTTTTTGCGGGTAAGCAGCTTGCTCTCGCCGGAATGAAGGCGGGTAAGCAGGTGAGCTGGCTTCCCTCCTACGGGCCGGAGATGCGAGGCGGAACCGCCAACTGCTCGGTAAATATCGACGATGCTCCCATAGGCAGCCCGCTGGTTACCAGCCCCGAAATACTTATCGCAATGAACCTGCCCTCCTTCAAAAAGTTTGAGGATAAGGTGGTAAGCGGCGGAATAATGATTCTTGACAGCTCGCTTATTAACGAAAAAACTGCGCGAAACGACGTTACGGCAAGCTATATTCCGGCTACCCGTCTAGCGGACGAGAACAACCTTAAGGGACTAGCTAACGTTATAATGCTCGGTCAGCTGCTTAAAACATACAGCCTGTTTGAATACGAGTTTTTTGGACAATGTCTTAAGGATGCCGCCAAGTCAAAGCCGCAGCTCGGTGAGCTGAATCAGAAGGCACTAAAAATCGGTTACGAGTATGACGGATGATGTATTTGTAAGCGGAATAATTGTGGCGGCGGGCAGCGGAACCCGTATGGGGAGGGTTGCTAAGCCGTTTATAAAGCTGGGTGATAGAACAGTGCTTGAATATGTTCTGGACGCTTTTTTGCAGTCCTGCGTTGATGAGATAATCATCGTCTGCGCCGACAATTCGGCTTTTTTACCCTATATTCCCGCAAATGCATCAAAACCGATTATATTTGCCGAGGGCGGAAGAACACGCACCATATCCGTTTACAACGGAGTTTCCCAGAGTAAAAAGGGCGAGGGGATAGTTTGCATACACGATTGCGCACGCCCCTTTGTAACAGCGGATATTATAAATGAGGTTGTAAATGCAGCTAAGGAAAGCGGCGCTGCGACAGCCTCCCATCCTGTTAAGGATACAATAAAATATGTAAATCCCAATGCAAATACCGTTTATACCCCTGAACGGAAATTCCTGCTCTCGATACAAACACCGCAGGCATTTAAAAAAAGCGTTTATTCCGTGTCCTTTATGCTTGCTCAAAAGCAAAAAGCAACGAACACCGACGAGACTGCTCTGGCTGAGAACGCCGGGTTTTCGGTTGCTTATGTGAATACGCCCGAAACAAACATAAAGCTGACCACACCGGAGGATATAAAGATTGCAAAGTCGATACTCTTTCTGAAGAGCAGGGGGGAGCTATGATAAAGAACGATATGAGAATCGGACAGGGCTATGATGTACACCGCCTCGTTGAAAACAGGAAGCTTATAATAGGAGGAGTGGAGATACCTCACAGGACCGGTCTTGACGGTCATTCGGATGCGGATGTCCTGCTGCATGCAATCTGCGATGCTCTTTTGGGAGCGGCGGCAATGCGGGACTTAGGCTTTCACTTTTCGGATACGGACGAGAGCTACAAGAACATATCGTCAATAATATTGCTTAAAAAGGTAAATCATCTCTTGTTGCAAAACAATTGGCAGATAGGTAATATCGATGCAACAGTAGTAGCGCAGAGCCCAAGGCTTTCTCCATATATTCCCGATATGACAAAAAAAATTGCCGACACTCTTGATTTAGATGTCGGAAAAATAAATATAAAAGCTACCACCGAAGAAAAAATGGGGTTCACCGGAAACGAAGAGGGCATAGCAGCACATGCTGTCGCACTCATACATAAATAGGAGTCTTTATGTCATTGTATAAAATTAAAGGGAATATTATTACACCGCTGCGTATCATTTATGACGGGGAGATTACCTACCGTTCGGATAAAAACGGTAGCCAAATCATTTATGTCGGTGTGCAGAAAAAGGATGACGGTAGCTATACTGTTTACGATTGCTCGGGCAGCTTCATTGCACCCGGCTTCATAGATATACATGTTCACGGTGGCGGCGGTCATGATTTTATGGACGGAACGGTTGACGCTTTTTTAGGAGCCGCAAGGCTGCATGCCGCTCACGGTACGGCAACATTGCTTCCCACCACGCTTACCTGTCCGGACGAGGAGCTTTTTGAAGTTTTTGATGTGTTTGAAAAAGCAAAAAGCACCGAAAACGACGGCGCATACCTTGCCGGGCTTCATCTTGAAGGACCGTATTTTGCTAAGGAGCAAAAGGGCGCACAGGACGAGAACTACCTAAAACTACCCGTAAAAGAGCATTACGAAAAAATACTTGATGCGGGGAAGGGCAAAATCCTGCGCTGGTCAGTCGCAGCCGAGCTTGAGGGCGCCATGCAGCTCGGAGCGGAGCTGAAAAAGAGAGGAATATTAGCTTCGATAGGACATTCGGACGCTTTATACGAGCAAGCGCTGGAGGCCTATGAAAACGGATGCACGCTGCTGACCCACTTTTACAGCGGGATGAGCGGGCTTGTGCGCAAAGATGGGCTGCGCTTTCCCGGGCTTATAGAAAGCGGCTATATGCTGGAGGACTTTGATGTGGAAATCATAGCGGACGGCTGCCATCTGCCTCCCTCCCTGCTTAAGCATATTTACAGAACCAAAAGAGCGGGCAGGGTTGCGCTGGTTACCGATGCAATGCGGGGGGCGGGACAAACCGAGGGCGAGACCGTTCTTGGTTCATTGAAAAACGGTATTACCGTCTACATTGAGGACGGAGTTGCGAAATTGGAGGACCGCAAGGCGTTCGGAGGCAGTGTTGCCACCACTGACAGACTTGTACGCAATATGCTGAGTATGGCTTCGGCAGACCTTTGCGACGCAGTGAGGATGATAACCATGACTCCGGCTCGTATGGTCGGCTTAAGGAGCAAGGGAGCTATCGCCGCAGGATTCGACGCGGATTTTACCGTTTTCGGCGATAATGTTTGTATACTGATGACTGTCTCAAACGGTAGAGTAATATACAAAAAGTAACACAGAAAAGGAATGGATAAATGAGCATTATAAAAACCGGAAAGAGCGACCTGCTTATCTATAAGGTCTACGAAAACAGGGAGGAAATGGGAAGGGCTGCGGCAGCCGAAGCGGCAAAGACCATTAAACGGCTGCTTGCGGAAAAAGACGAAATAAATATAATCTTTGCCGCCGCTCCCTCACAGAACGAGTTCCTTACCGCACTGCTGGCGGATAAGGAGGTTGATTTCTCACGAATAAACGCCTTCCATATGGACGAGTACATAGGCTTGCCTTCGGACGCACCGCAGGGCTTCGGAAATTTCCTTAAAAGAGCGCTGTTTGACAAGGCTCCTTTTAAAACAGTCAACCTAATAGATTCCTCAGCCATTGATGCAAATGCGGAATGCGAGCGTTATTCCGAGCTGTTACGTCAAAAACCCTGCGACATAGTCTGCATGGGAATCGGAGAAAACGGACATATAGCCTTTAACGATCCGCATGTGGCGGACTTTGACGACCCTGAGACGGTTAAGGTAGTATCCTTGGACGAGGTTTGCCGTATGCAGCAGGTCAATGACGGATGCTTCGCAAGGCTTGAGGATGTTCCGAAATATGCACTGACCCTTACAATACCCGCATTGTTAGCTCCGGAATACATTTTTTGCGTGGTTCCGGCAAAGACTAAAGCAAATGCGGTAAAGGCGACCGTAAACGGGCCGGTAAGCGCTTCCTGCCCCGCAACCGCTCTCCGCAGGCATAAAAAAGCGGTGCTTTATGCGGATAAGGACAGCGCCGCCGGGATTTTATAGAATAATCAGCCGTTAACCTGTATTGTTAACGGAGAAAAGGACTTCATATGATTTTTGAGCGTATTGAAATCAAAAAGGGTGTTTTTGTTTCGGTTGTCAAGACCGATAAGTTTAAAACAGGACTTCTGACCGTGAACCTTCTTACCCCGCTCTCGGAGGAAACCGCCTCTTTGAATTCACTGCTTACCGATGTCCTAAAAAGGGGTACGGTGAGCTATCCGACAATGCAAAGCCTGAACAAAAAAAAGGACGAGCTGTATGCACTCGGGTTGAATGCCTTTGTCCAGAAGCGGGGAGAGGTACAGACCGTAACTGCCGAGCTGAGCGCAATCGAGGATAAATATACCTTTGATAACTCAAACCTGCTGGAGCAGTCCGTTAAGCTGCTGAGTGAGGTGCTCTTTTCCCCCGTTACCAAGGACAATGCCTTTCTTCCCGAATATGTGGAGCAGGAGAAGAAAAACCTCATAGATTCAATAAACGCCCAAATCAACAACAAAACCACATATGCAATCAACCGCTGCTACGAGCTTATGTGCGAGGGGGAGCCTTTTTCCGTAAACGCAGCCGGCAGTGTTCCGATAGTGAAGAGCATAACCCCCACCCAGCTCTATACACATTACAAAAAACTGCTATCCTCGTCAGTAGTGGAGATTTTCTTTGTGGGCAACAAGGACTCCGCACAGATAGCCGAGCTTATTAATAAGCACCTTCCGTTTGAGGACAGAACTCCTCCTCTTCTCAACACCATAGTTAAGACAAATGCAGATGAGGTGCGGCACTATACCGACAAAATGCAGATAAGCCAGTGCAAGCTGTCAATAGGAATGCGCATAGGCACCAGTCTTAAGAGCAAAAACTATATTAAATTCGCATTGTTTAATGAGCTTTTCGGAGGCTCCACCACCAGCAAGCTGTTCGTGAATGTGCGGGAGAAAAAGAGCCTGTGCTATTACTGCCGACCCATTGTGGAGGCAATAAAAGGTGTTATGGTAATTGCCAGCGGAGTGGATGCAAAGAATAAGGAAACCGCATACGAGGCAATCTTGGAGCAGCTTGAGGATATAAAGAACGGAGTAATAAACGAGGAGGAGCTGCATGACGCCAAATGCTCGCTGGAGAACGCTTACCGTGAAATAGCGGACAGCCCTGCCTCTGTCTGTGTTTGGTACCTCTCAAGAATAATATCGGGGCGCACCGACTCTCCGGAGGAAGCGGCCGCAGTCGTCAACTCTATAACCAAGCAGGACATAATAGAAATGGCAAAGCGCATGAAGCTG
The DNA here is from genome assembly GCA_964525815.1 of uncultured Oscillospiraceae bacterium. Classification (GTDB taxonomy): domain Bacteria; phylum Bacillota; class Clostridia; order Oscillospirales; family CAG-382; genus UBA1049. Next base: position 5,982 of record CAZGJQ010000028.1, on the reverse strand, counting down.
GACACCGTTTACAGCTTAGAGGGGTAGATAGATATGAGTTTTATTATAAAAGAAAACACCGACATCGGCGAGAAGTATTTTTATAAGCAGCATAAGAGCGGTCTGCCCGTATATGTGCTTCCAAAGAAGCATACAACCGCTTTTGCCGTTTTGGGAACAAGGTACGGCTCTGCGGACAACACCTTCAAGACCGATAAGGACAGCGAATATATCACAATACCGGACGGAGTCGCCCATTTTTTGGAGCACAAGCTGTTTGAGGACGAAAACGGAAACGATGCCTTTGTCAGATATGCAAGATACGGCGGCAACGCAAACGCCTTCACCTCCTTTGTGCGGACGGCATATCTTTTTTCCTGCACCGAGAACTTTGATCAGAATCTCGAAATACTGCTGGATTTTGTTACCAGTCCCTACTTCTCCGAGAAATCTGTAAAGAAGGAGCAGGGCATTATCGGCGAGGAAATCAGAATGTACGAGGACAACCCCGGGTGGAGAGTGTTCTTTAATATGCTGGGCGCCATGTATATTAATAATCCGGTCAGCCGGGATATTGCGGGAACAATAGAATCCATCGCACAGATAACCCCCGAGATTCTCTATAAATGCTATAACACCTTTTATAATCTGAACAATATGGCGCTGTGCGTATGCGGTGATGTAACACCGGAGCAGGTAGAGGAAATATGCGACAAGGTATTAGAGCCGGCGGAAAATATAAAGATAGAGCGTTTTTTCCCCGAGGAACCGCCGCATATCAATAACGAGCGGATTACGCTTGAGCTTGAGGTTGCCCAGCCGCTTTTCTGTATCGGAATTAAGGATAAGCCTGCATCCTCCCCCGAGGACAGCATGAAAAAGAATGCGGCAAACGAGATTATTTTGCAGCTTCTGTTTGGAAAGTCCGGCGATTTCTTTAACCGGCATTATGCGAGTGGGCTGATAAACAGCAAGTTCTCGTCATCCTATGAGCATGCGAGAGCATACGCATTTGTAGAAATTTCCGGGAGCTGCGAGGAACCCGACAAGGTAAGACAGGCGGTTTGCGAGGAAATTATAAGACGCAGGAGCGAGTTTTTCTCCCCAGAGGAATTTGAACGTGCGAAGCGGGTTGTGTATGCAAGGAATCTGCACAACTTCGATTCCACCGAGGATATTGCAACCGATTTCCTCTCGTTTGTTTTCTCCGGAACGGATATGCTGGATTATCCGTCCGCAATATCGGATGTCTCCTACCAGGAAGCAAGGAATATATTTATGTCCTCATATGATACCGAAAAATGCGTTTTAAGCATTGTTTTTCCAAAGAAAAATACAACGCAAAATCAGGAGGTAAATACTGATGAATAACCATATCGCATTTCCGGGGCTGGGTCTTGAGTTTAACATCAACCCTGTTGCTTTTTCTATCGGAAGCATTTCCGTGCAGTGGTACGGAATTATTATCTGTACCAGTATAATAGCAGCGTTTCTGTATTTTTTACGCAGGGCTTCCAAGACCGAAGGGATCCACCCCGACCATGTCTATAACATAACCCTTATTTCGGTTGTCGCCGCCATTGTCGGCGCAAGACTTCTGTATGTAATAACCAATCTGGATAATTACGACACCTTTTTGGAAATGATCAGCATACCGAGCGGCGGACTGGCTATTTACGGTGCGGTTATATTCGGCGGTGTCGCGTTTGTTATTTATTCCCGAATAAAAAAGCTGAATACATATGCGTTTATGGATTCAGCAGCTCCCGCCGTTTTGATAGGACAGATAATCGGCAGATGGGGTAACTTTGTCAACGCCGAGGCATACGGATACTCCGAGGGGATTGAAAAGCTCCCCTGGAGGATGAAGCTGAACACCGTTTACATAGACGGTGTTTATAGAAGCGACATAGAGTTCGTGCATCCCACCTTCCTTTATGAATCGCTGTGGAATCTGATAGGACTTATACTCATCGTTATCGCTTACAAAAAGAAGAGGTTTGACGGACAGATTATACTTTATTATATAGCGTGGTACGGCTTGGGCAGGGGTTTTATAGAAATGCTGCGTTCGGACAGCCTGCGTGTTTTTGATTTGAAGCTGATGGTCATTTTAGGCTTTGCTACCTGTGCTGTGGCTCTGCTTCTTTTACCGATAAGAGCTAAGCAAGCCGAAAAAGAGCGTGCCGCCGCATTAGAATACGAGAGCAAATATGCGGCCGCCAGGATTGAATCGGAATCTGCCGATGATATTCCCGTTGACACGGATACACCGGAGGCGGTTCCCTTTGAGCATGACGGTGATTACATTGCGGAGGACGAATTGGTTTCGGACGATAAAATCGATAAAAATGCAGGTGATGAGCAAGCCTTGTCCGAGCAGGACAAGCTCGATGAATAAATTTTACAGGAGTGTTTTTTATGGCAAAGATACTTGACGGAAGGCTTACCTCTAAAAGGGTTAAGGACGAGATAGCGGCGGAGGTTGCCAAGCTGACCGATAAGGGGCTGCGCCCTCCCTGCCTTGCGGTGGTTCTTGTGGGGGACAACGAGGCCTCAAAGATATATGTAAGGAACAAAAAGCGCTCCTGCGAGCAGGTGGGTTTTGTATCCTTGGAGTTCCTGCTTCCCGCCGATACCACACAGGAGGAGCTTGATTCCCTGATTAACAGGCTCAATTTAGACCGGAGTATTGACGGCATACTCGTGCAGCTCCCACTTCCGAAGCATCTGGACGAGCAAGGCGTCATTAACCGAATCAAAACGGATAAGGATGTGGATGCGTTTCATCCCGAAAATGTGGGGAGAATTATGCAGGGCAAGCCGCTGTTCCTGCCCTGTACTCCTGCGGGTATAATGCGGCTTCTCGACGAATACAGCATAGAAATAAACGGCAGGGAATGCGTTGTCGTAGGGCGCAGTAACATCGTAGGCAAGCCAATGTCGTTGCTCCTGCTCTCAAGAAACGGTACGGTAACGGTCTGCCATTCACGAACCCGTGACCTCGGTGAGGTTACCCGCCGTGCGGATATTTTGGTGGTCGCTATCGGAGTGGCAAAAAAAATAACCGCCGATATGGTTAAGGAGGGTGCCGTGGTGGTCGATGTGGGAATGAACCGCAGTGAAGGCAAGCTCTGTGGCGACGTTGACTATGAGAGCTGTGCGGAAAAAGCATCCTACATAACCCCCGTTCCGGGCGGAGTCGGCCCAATGACCATTGCCATGCTGCTGCAAAACACCCTTACCGCATACAAGAAGCATCTAAATATGCAATAAAGCATTATAAACAACGGAGACGGCTAGGAGCCGTCTCCGTTTTGCTCGGTTACAGTGCTCGCTTCGCTTATCCTCATCAACTCGCTTAAATCACCGTTTGGACAGCGGTTTCCCCATGCGTCAATAAGCCTGTTGTCCTTATAAAAGCAAATTATCTCGCAGTTGTTGGGGCATTTTTGACACTCAAAGCCCTTTGTCGCAAAATCACATTCCACGGAGTTGAAGTCAAAAACCCTTCCGCTTTTGTTATTCCCGGCAAGTATTGCGGAGCCGAGCGCTCCTAACAGATGTGAATCGGGATGAACAAATATTTCCTCACCCATCACCTCTTGGAACGCCTTAACAACACCGGAGTTTTTGCTTACCCCACCCTGAAACACAATAGGCGCCCTTATGCACTTTCCCTTGCCTACATTGTTAAGATAATTGCTAACCACCGCTTTGCAGAGCCCCGCAATTATATCCTCCTTTTTATGTCCGGTCTGAGCCTTGTGCACTAAATCAGATTCCGCAAAAACGGTGCATCGGGCTGCAATCTTGGTGGGGTTCTCAGAGGTAAGGGCTATTTCGCCGAACCGCTCAACATCCACGCCCAGCCTTGCCGCCTGAGAGGATAAAAACGCTCCCGTACCCGCCGCACACAGCGTATTCATCGCATAATCCACCACGATACCGTTGTCAATGAGGATTATCTTGGAGTCCTGTCCGCCTATCTCGAATATGGTTCTGACCGAAGGGAAGACGGACAGCGTACCCACGGCATGTGCAGTGATTTCGTTCTTTACCACATCGGCTTCCAGCATTATGCCTATCAGCTTCCTTGCCGAGCCGGTTGTGCCTACCCCCTCTATTGTTATATTTCCTATCCTTTCCCTTAGTGCGCACAGAATTTTCTTTACCGCCTTAATAGGGTTTCCCTCGGTCCAGATGTATTCTGCGGCGATTATTTTATTATTCTCGTCAATTATAACCCCTTTGGTGGATATAGAACCTATGTCCACTCCTAAAAACCCGATACTCATAGCGTTGATTTTTCCTTTTCTTTTTTCATCATCAGCATATCATAAAACGCCTCCAGCCTTGTTTTTACGCCCGTTTCGGAGGTCAGGGAATCAAAGCTGAAATAAAGTATGGGTATCTTATAATCCCTGCTTATATTCTGGAGCATGGGCATTGCGTTCACCTCGGGCATACAGCCGAAGGGCTTTAGATGAATAAGACCGTCATAACCCGCCTCCGCAAGCGTTTTGCTGCGCTCCACGCTGTCCGTACCGTCCGCTCCTATTGTATACTTAAGATATTTACCCGCTGCCCTAAGCGTTTTGTTCATCCTTCTGGTTTTCTGAAACAGCAGGAAGGTAACGGTTATATATCTGCTCACCTGTATTTTGTTGCGGGCAAGCTCCTTTTCCAAAAAATAATTGCAAAAGGGCTCCATTAAGGTATAGAGCTCCCCCACAACCCCCACCTTAAGGCAGTCCTTCGGTTTATTCGTTTTAATCGACACAAGCAGTCTTTTGTATTTTTTTTGCACCCCGAAAAGACCGTGGAAGCTCCTGACAGTTGACATCTCCCCCAAAAATTCGCTTTGCAGCTTATCAAAGCTGCCCTTTTGCTCCTCAAAGCCAATGTTTTCTCTTATAATTGCTTCTATGTCGTCAATAATCTTTACCATTTTTATTATCAGCAGCATACAGTACAGGAATCGCTCAAAGGACAGACAGGTTCCTATTTTTTTGCATTTTTTGTATAGGTCAAGAGGCTTAACACTGCCTCCGATCAGCTTGACAAACTCAAATTTATATCCCAAGTCCCTCAGAATAGCCTCCTGTACCTCGGCATAATAACCGTACCTGCAGCCTCCGCCCGCCTGTATTAAAACATTCGCTCCCCTATCCAGTGATTCGATAAAATTACCCAAATTATATTTAAACGGAACACAGACAAAGTCGGGGCTGAACCTGCTGCCCAGCTCCAGCGTTTTCTTTGTTATTTTAGGAGCGGTCAACACCGTATGCTCTGGAAAAATCAGTTTCAACAGAGCCTCAATCGGAACATGATAGTTTCCCATATGCGGGAAGCTGATAATCTTTTTCAAAATGTCTACCCCCTTGTATTATCCGCTCATGAGCCGGGATTTTTCTTTTAATATATCCAAGAAGCTCTCTATTCTGGTCTGTATTCCCGCATCCCCCTGTAGCTCGTCTAATATTATATTAATTGTGGGTATCTTCAGCGACTTCCTTATTATTAGCTCGTTCACCAGCGAATCGGGACCGCATGGAAAGGCAGTAAGCAGAATTATACCGTCTATTTTATTCTCCAGCAGCTTAATTGAGCCAATCAGCTCCTTATTATATATCCAGTAAAGGGAATCGGAAATTTCTCTGGATTTTCTGCGGCTCGCCTTTCTGTCGGTATCATCGGCGGAAACACAAACACCCCCCATTTTTTCTATATACTCGGAAATCGGCTGCCCGATAAGCCTGTCATACAGATTATACGGATGGGAAACCATTAGAATTTTCAGCCCTCCGGACTGCTCGAGAAGCCTTGACTGCATAATGCTTTTCTTCTTGTCGTCAAGAAGCTGTGCCTTTTTTGCTCTTTTGTACGCAGACAGAGAATGCAAATAACCGCTGCCTAACCTCCGCCCCATCCGTATAAACGCCCTTTTTTCACTTTCGCCATGATAGGCATCCACATTATAATCTAAAATATTTGCGT